>NZ_LYSQ01000023.1:0-108017 GCF_001728955.1 Aeromonas sp. DNP9
TTTGGTTGTCTTGAGGCTGGCTGATGATTGGAGCGGGAAACGAGACTCGAACTCGCGACCCCGACCTTGGCAAGGTCGTGCTCTACCAACTGAGCTATTCCCGCATCGGGCTGGTTTGCACCAGTGTCATCATCAGATTTTTGGAGCGGGAAACGAGACTCGAACTCGCGACCCCGACCTTGGCAAGGTCGTGCTCTACCAACTGAGCTATTCCCGCAACTACCTTAAAACAGGCCGTACAGCATTTGGTTGCTTGCGCTACTGTACGGGAGCCGAATTATAAGAGCAGTCATTCCAATTGCAAGGGCTTTTTTGTCTGGTTGCGCGCGTTCGCTCAAAAGCTGGCCGAACTGTCGATTTTAGCAGCCAGCACATGACAAACCCTTGCCGGGGAATCAGATCTTGAAGACGTGGCTGCGATAGAACTGCAGCTCGGCGATGGATTCGCGGATGTCGTCCAGCGCCTGATGGGTGCCGCTCTTCTTGAACTGATCCAGTAGTTCCGGCTGCCAGCGGCGTACCAGCTCCTTGATGGTGCTGACGTCGACGTTGCGGTAGTGGAAGAAGGCTTCCAGATCAGCCATGTGCTTGACCATGAAGCGGCGATCCTGACCGATGCTGTTGCCGCACAGCGGGCTGGTGCGCTCCGGCACCCACTGGCGAATGAAGTCGAGGGTCTCGGCAACGGCTTTCGCCTCGTCATGCTGGCTCGCCTTGACCCGGGCCACCAGACCGCTCTTGGTGTGGGTGTTGACGTTCCACTCGTCCATCTTGGCCAGCTCTTCATCACTCTGATGAATGGCGATGACCGGCCCTTCGGCCAGCACGTTCAGGTCCTTGTCGGTGACGATGGTGGCAATCTCCAGTACCACGTTCTCTTCGGGGTCGAGACCCGTCATCTCCATGTCGATCCATACCAGGTTCTGCGCGCTGACTGTCATGATTACTCTCTCTGTTGGGAGGAATGGCGGAATTTTGCCAATTTGCATGTATCATACTGGCTTTGGATCTGTTCATAAACTGGCGAATCGAGTGGCAAAGAAAGCAAAACTCAATCTGGGTCAACAAAGGCGCGTCCAGGCCAACCGCGAACGGCGGCTGCAAAAAGATCACACCACAGTGGTGGATGACACCCTGTTTGGCCCCGCCATCGAAGGGGTGGTGATCAGCCGTTTCGGTCAGCATGCAGACGTGGAAGCGGTCGATGGCACCATCCACCGCAGCAACCTGCGGCGCAGCAGCATCAGCAGTCTGGTCTGTGGCGACAAGGTGGTGTGGCGTCCCGGCCTCAATGCCGCGACAGCGGGCGTCATCGAGGCGGTGCATCCGCGCCACTCGGTACTGACCCGGCCGGACTTCTACGACGGAGTCAAACCCATCGCCGCCAACATCGACCAGATCATCATCGTCTCGGCGGTGATGCCCGAGTTCTCCACCAACATCGTCGACCGCTATCTGGTGGCCGCCGAGGATGTGGAGATCCGCCCCCTCATCGTGCTGAACAAGGTCGATATGCTCGATGATGCCGCCAGAGCGCGCATCGAAAGCCAGCTCGAAACCTACCGCAAACTCAATTACGAGGTGCTGCTGGTGAGCTGCGAGAGCGGCGAAGGGCTGGATGAGCTTAAAGCCGCACTGACCGACAAGATCAGCATCTTCGTCGGCCAGTCCGGGGTGGGCAAATCCTCGCTCACCAATGCCCTGATGCCGGGGCTGGATGTGCTCACCGGCGAAATCTCGGAAAACTCGGGGCTCGGCCAGCACACCACTACCACGGCGCGGCTCTACCACTTCCCGAGCGGTGGCGATCTGATCGACTCCCCCGGGATCCGCGAGTTCGCCCTCTGGCATCTGGAAGCCGACCGCATCACCTGGTGCTTCGTCGAGTTTCGCGACTATCTGGGTGGCTGCAAGTTCCGCGACTGTACCCACAAGGACGATCCCGGCTGTGCCCTGCGCGCCGCAGTCGACAGTGGCGCCATCAGCGCCGATCGCTTCCACAACTATCACCGCATCCTGGAAACCATGCAGGAAGCCCGTCACGGTCGCCAACAGGCGCGCCTGTGACCCTAATAAACCTACGTTGATGATGAACATGAGCATTACTGACAACCTGAAAATTGCCGGTCAATACTGTCTGCCCAAGCACGCCCTCTCCCGTCTGATCGGCAAGTTTGCCGCCGCCGAAGCGGGCAACATCACCACCAAGGTGATCGAGGCTTTTATCAAGCAGTACCAGGTCGACATGAGCGAGGCGCTGCACGAGAGCCCGGCCCACTACAAGAGCTTCAACGCCTTCTTCACCCGCGAGCTCAAGCCCGGTATCCGCCCCGTGGTAGAAGATGCCATGACTCTGGCCCTGCCGGTGGATGGCACCGTCAGCCAGCTCGGTCCGATCCAGCAGGGTCGCATCATCCAGGCCAAGGGCCACGACTACAGCGCCCGCGAGCTGCTTGGTGGCTATGAGGATCTGGTTGCGCCGTTCAAGGATGGCGACTTCGCCACCATCTATCTGGCGCCCAAGGATTACCACCGCATTCACATGCCGCTGGACGGTGTGCTGGAGAGCATGGTGTTCGTGCCGGGGGATCTCTTCTCCGTCAACCCGCTCACCGCCGAGAACGTGCCCAACCTGTTTGCCCGCAACGAGCGGGTGGTCGCCACCTTCCGCACCCCGCACGGCCCGATGGCGCTGGTGCTGGTCGGTGCGACTATCGTGGCCAGCATCGAAACCATCTGGGCCGGCAACATTGCTCCGACCAAAGAGAAGAAGGTGGTGCGCTGGGACTACACCGGCGATGAGGCCATTACCCTGCAGAAAGGCGCCGAAATGGGCCTGTTCAAGCTGGGCAGCACCGTGGTCTGCCTGTTTGGCCCGGGCATGCTGGCCGGTTTCGAACCCCATCTGGCCAACGGGGTCACCACCCGCATGGGTCAGCCCTTTGCCAAGCTGGCGGAGCAGGCATGAGCGAGCAACCGAACGCCTCGCAGAAGAACAACCCGCTGCACGGGCTGACGCTGGAAGCCATCGTCACCGCGCTGGTCGAGCACTATGGCTGGGAAGAGCTGGGGCAGCAGATCAATATCCGCTGCTTCACCGATAATCCCAGCATCAAGTCCAGCCTGAAGTTCTTGCGCAAGACCCCCTGGGCTCGGGAGAAGGTCGAAAGCCTTTACCTTTACGTCCAGCGCAAGCAAGCCAAATCGAAGAAGGAAGGGCAAGATGGCCTTTAAGATTACGTACACCTATAAAAAACAGGCCAAAGAGATCGGCTATGCGAACGACAAGTTCCGCAGCATCTACGACGCCATCGCCGCTGCCGAAGGGCTGGATCTCACCAGTTTTCACGCCATGGAGGCCCAGCTGGCTCAGGTTTGTCGCCGCGACAAGAAAAGCGTGAAGGATTACCAGGAGAACTACTTCAAAGAGCTGGGATTCTCCAACATCGTCATCGAACGGGATCTTCAGGAGTAACCATGCGCACCTTGACCCTGATGGCCGCCTCTCTGCTGCTGGCGGCATGCAGTACACCGGAACAACATCTGGTGGGCGGCGATCGCGACAGCCACGGCTGTATCGGCAGTGCGGGCTATCAGTGGTCAGCGCTGACTGGCAAATGTGTGCGCCTGTTTGAAGATGGTGTACGGCTCAATCCGACCGATGCCAGCCAGACCAGCAGCGCCTTCGTGATGTTCAATGCCGACCAGACGCAGGCCGAACTGCATCTGCCAAGCGGCGAACTGCTTGCGCTGACCCGTCAGGGTGCGGAGGGCAACTGGTCGTGGCAGGGTCGCGGCTACACCCTCTTTATCTGGAAGGGTTATGTGCTCAAGTCCGGTGACCAGGTGCTCTATCACGGGGAATAACCCGATCGCCTGATATCTTCGCCATATCCACCAAATAAAATGCCGACCCAGGGGGCCGGCATTTTTGTATCTGACACAACCGGTTATCAGGCGCGGCTGAGGTAATCGGCCTGCCCTACCCACTTGTAGCTGGTCAGCTCGGTGAGCCCCATGGGGCCACGGGCATGCAGCATCTGGGTCGAGACCGCCACTTCAGCGCCCAGACCAAACTGGCCGCCATCGGTGAAGCGGGTCGAGGCGTTGACGTAGACAGCCGCCGAACCGGCCCCGTTGACGAAACGCTCGGCGTTGGCCAGATCGTTGGTCAGGATGGCATCGGAGTGACCGGCGTTGTGCTCGCGCATATGGGCCAGCGCCTCGTTCACATCCGCCACCAGCTTGACCCCCAGAGTCAGTCCCAGCCACTCGGTATCGAAATCCTCCGGCCCCGCCTCGCACAGGTTGTCCGCGCCAGTCAGCAACGCCATGGCATTGGGCGCGGCCACCAGCGTTACCTTGCGCTCGTTCATCAGCGTCACCAGTTGCGGCAGGAAGGTGGCAGCCACCTTCTCGTGTACCAGCAGGGTATCGAGGGCGTTGCAGGCGGAGGGGCGCTGCACCTTGGCGTTGTCGATAACCGCCAGAGAGCGCACCAGATCGGCACTCTCGTCGACGAAGATATGGCTGATGCCGAAACCACCGATGATGACCGGAATGGAGCTGTTCTCCTTGCACATCTTGTGCAGACCAGCACCGCCACGGGGGATGATCATGTCCACATAGCGGTCGAGGCGCAGCAGCTCGGCCACTAGCGCCCGATCCGGGTTGTCGATGTACTGTACTGCCGCCTCGGGCAGGCCGGAGGCCGCCAAGGCATGCTGGATCACCCGCACCAGCTCCAGATTGGAGTGGAAGGTCTCGCGCCCGCCGCGCAGTATGCTGGCGTTGCCGGTCTTGAGGCAGAGGCTGGCGATGTCGATGGTGACGTTGGGACGCGCCTCGTAGATGACGCCGATAACCCCGATGGGCACCCGACGACGGGAGAGGCGCAGGCCATTCTCCAGCACCCGGCTATCCATTTCGGCGCCGACCGGATCATCCAGCGTGATTACCTTGCGTACATCCGCCACGATACCGGCCAGCCGGGCCGGATTGAGCAGCAGGCGATCCAGCATGGCTTCTGTCAAGCCCGCTTCACGGCCGGCGGCGATATCTTTCGCGTTGGCGGCGAGGATCTGTTCACTGCGCGCCTCCAGCTCGTCGGCGATGGCGGCCAGCGCCCGATTCTTCTGCGCCGTGCTGATGGTAGCAAGCTGATAGGCGGCTTCACGGGCCGCCAGCCCCATTTTCTCCAGACTCATCTCATTTCCCTTTGTTCATGCCGTGCCGCCCTGATTAGAGCAGCACCATATCGTCTCGATGGATGGCTACTGAACCATATCCATAGCCCAGTACCAGCTCAATCTGATCCGAGTGGACGCCGCGCAGCTTCTCCAGCTCCAGATGGTCGTAACGGCAGATGCCGCGCGCCAACTCGGCGCCTTTGGGATCAAGAATGCGCACCACATCGCCTCGAATAAAGTCACCCTTGACCGCGACGATCCCCTTGGGCAGCAGGCTGGAGCCTTTATCCTTCATGGCGGCGACAGCCCCCTGATCCACATGTACTTCGCCGTGAGGGGGCGGGCCTGCCAGGATCCAGCTCTTACGCCCTTCCAGCGGGGACGCCAGCGCCGGGAACAGGGTGCCAATCCGCTCACCCTTGGCGAGACGGCCAATCACCTCCGGCATCTGGCCGGTCGCGATCACCACGTTGACCCCGGCACGGCGCGCCACATCGGCGGCCTGCAGCTTGGTGGCCATGCCGCCGGTACCGAGGCCGCTGACACTGTCACCCGCCAACGAGCGCAGGGTATCGTCGATGGTCTGCACCTCTTCAATGAGCTGGGCATCGGGATTGGTACGCGGATCGGCGGTAAAGAGCCCCTTCTGATCGGTTAGCAGGATCAGCAGATCCGCATCCGCCAGAATGGCGGCCCGTGCGGAGAGGTTGTCGTTGTCGCCGACCTTGATCTCGGCGGTCGCCACAGCGTCGTTTTCGTTGATCACCGGAATAATGCGGTGATCGAGCAGGGTGCGCATGGTGTCGCGGGCGTTGAGGTAGCGTTCCCGATCTTCCAGATCGGCGCGGGTCAGCAGCATCTGGCCGATATGCAGACCGTAGAGGTTGAACAGATCCTGCCATACCCGAATAAGCTGGGTCTGACCAACCGCCGCCAGCATCTGCTTGTTGGGCAGGGTTGGCGCCAGTGGCGGGTGACCCAGATGTTCACGCCCGGCGGCGATAGCTCCTGATGTGACGACCACGACCCGATGGCCGTGACGGTGCAAGGCCGCACACTGTCTGACCAGCTCGACCATATGGGCACGATTGAGCTGGGAAGACCCCCCTGTGAGCACGCTGGTGCCCAACTTGACGACTATGGTTCTGTTTTCCATGGGAGCATAAAGGCTAAAAAGTAAGGAATATCTTTATACCCACGGCCATGGAGCCCTGCAAGGCAATTAACGCCGGGGTGAGGAGATGAAGCAAAGGCCCGGATGATTGCGGGCGGAAGGGGAGATGGCTGACTAATGGCCCGGCAAACAGCGGGATGCTGCTCGCCGGGCATCAGGGATCAAGCGGCGGTCACGGTCAACTCATTGGTGACCTGATCAGCTGGCGCTAACTGACACTCCAGAGCCGTCAGTTTGTCGCTGATGAGCTTGTAGAAACGGTTGAGGGTCCGCTCCACTTCTACCTGGTGCTTCTTGGGGATCGGCTTGTCCAGCCACTCACCATCAGCATTGTAGAAACCGAGCTGATAATGGTAACGGAAATGGTGATCGTCCTGCTCCAGCACCAGCCACCAGCCCCAGAACTCCCGTTTGTCCGGCGCCGGCTTGGCGCTGACACAGACCGACAGGCAGTCGAAACGATAACGCCCCTCTTCGCAGAGATCTTCGCGCAAATAGGGGCCAATGGCAGCAAACTGCCTCAGCAGTCGCTTGTAGGTCACTCTTTCAGACATGTTAACCTCCCTGTTAAACAAGCCGCGCCACCTCGGGATGGCGTCAGTTCTTTAGCGCAATGTCAGGTACACAAATGCTGTTTCAGCCACTCGACGATTTCGTCCAGTGCCTTGTCATACACCTCCAGCAAAGGCTGTTTGTCGAATACGATGGCCTTGCCGTTACGACTGGCCGCCGCCAATGCCCGTACATCCTGCTCGGGACAAATAAAATCTCGCTTGTGTCCAATACTCAATATCGGCACAGAGGTGCGAGTCCCCAGTAATCCTTGTGTTTTAAGTGAAAATACCTGGCACTTGGTACGCATGCCGTCCCACTGAGCCGCATCAGCCCCCAACCGGTTGGCCAGACTATCCCGCATCATGCGCGGGCACTTGGCAAACAGCTCCTGATTGGTAAACACCTGATTGACCCCGGCGCCGACACAGACCACGGTGCGCAGCTTGAACGGCTCGATAAAGGCCAGTCTGGCCGCGATATTGCCCGCCAACCGCATCCCCACCATGGCGATACGCTGATGATCGACCCAGGCCACTTCGGAGAGGTAATGGAGCACCGCCTGATGAAGGCGGCTGGTATCCTGCACCAGCGGCCAATGCTCGGCATAGCCGACCCCGGGCATATCGAGGGAGAGCATGCCGATACCGTTGGGCTCGAGCCGTTTGAGATAGAAGTTGAGGAAATCGAGCTGCAGGGAGTCGATCCCGCCGCTGATGATCACCAGCGGCACCGGTTTTTCGGTCGTCGGCAGGTGGAGATAACCCTGAATATGCTTGCCGCGAAAAGGCACCTGGATCTCTTTGAGCGGCACCTTGAACAGGCGACCTGCCTCGCGATAGGCCATGTTGCCAAGCAGTTGGGCCTGATCCGCCAGCTCGTCATCCTTGAGATGGGGATAGCTGGCGATGGAGTAGTAGCGCACCGCCTTGAGCAACTGCTTCAGGGCGCCAGAAGCATCCCCCTTCTCGCGCAATTCGCGGCCCTGCTTGAAATAGTTGCCAGCCACCTGGCTCCATTCGTAGATCCAGTTGCCGGGCACATAGCCCTTGATGGTATCGAGATAGCAATCGTGGGTGCGCTCGCCGGTCGCCATGGCGATGCGGGCCAGGGTCTGCTCCACTTCGATGGGATCTGCCCCCTGCCAAGTCCAGGAGGGACGGCGCAGCAGGCGATACCATCTCTTTGACATGGAGCCGTCGATAAACATCTCGTCTGACTCGGCTTGCGCCAGATCAGCCGCACTGGAGTTGGAGATCTCGGATGTTTCCAATACCTTCTTGACGCGGGTAAAGAGCTGTTCGGTCAGGTTTAGGTCTTCGTTCAAGTCCAAGATAGTGTCCCATTCATATCAGGCAATAGCTCATCTTAACCACTTTTACTGCCCATCAGCCACCCTGCAACAGATTGATACACAAAAAAACAGGGCTCCAAATTGGAGCCCTGTGAAACCATTATTGCCGGTCGCGACCAATGGACGCAGTGAGCATCACATCGCGATCCCGTTACTTTTCGTCGCAGATCGGTGTGGCGAACTCCAGTGCCATATCCCACGGCTGTTCGATCCAGGTATCCTGCGGGATCGCCACTTCGAAATCGTCCAGCAGCGCTTCGCCCATCGGCTTGGCGAAAATCGCGATGAACTTGGCTTTCGGGTAGAGCTCGCGGATCGCCTTGGCGGTAGTGCCTGTGTCTACCAGATCTTCCACCACCAGCCAGCCTTCGCCGTCACCAGCGGTGGTGGCAGCCTTCACGACCACCAGCTCGCGCTGGCTGTCATGGTCATAGCTGGAGATGCAGAGGGTTTCCACATTACGAATGCCAAGTTCACGGGCCATCAGGGCTGCGGGCACCAGGCCACCACGGCTGACCGCGATGATACCTTTCCACTGGCTGACAGGCAGCTGACGACGGGCCAGACGGCGAGCTTCACGTTGCAGGTTGTCCCACGACACATAGAACTTTTTCGGCATGTTATCGATCTCGAATAGTTATTTAAAAACAATTACTTAAAATAACAACACCCGCAATTATCCCTGCGGATGCCAGTAAATGGCGGCCCTTGCCCGACTGAATTCAGATTGCACTTCGGCTGCCTCAGGGCTAAGCCTCGGCAGCAAATCTGATAACAATGGAAGCAAGATGGGCTTATCCGGCGATCGGTTAGATGATGTGTCCAAACCGCGGACAGGCTGTTGGGCCGATATGATAGCACCGTTTGCAGAGAAAATGCCTGGCAAACGTATGCCAAAAACAGGAAAAATCGGCATCACCCTCTCCATTCGGCACATCTAGAGCGCCAAACGACTAACCTGCCGTCCCTGCTGCCGAGTCCTAATGGGCTGTGCGGCAAATCGCAGATAAAAAAATAGCAGGGGGAGGATTTACCTCACGCACCTGCTGCTTTCTCGCCTCTGCCTGGTTGGGCAGCTCGTCTTAGCGACGAGTGACGAAGGGGTTAGGGTAGCTGAAACCCTGGGTATACAAAGAAGGGGCAAACCAATAGGTTGAGTTGCTGCCTGGCATATTGAAACTCCTGATTGCTTAACAAGTTACGTACCTTTAATGCGGGCTCAAATCCTTGAACGAACACTCGGTTCCATGGAGGCGCACTTGCTTTGCTTCGATTCCCTGGAGGCTTTCATCGTCATCCTGACGGGTGGCGAACCACGGGATCTAATTTACCAGTCGGTGCGTTAAATTCAATATTTTTGTGAGATCGGTCACATATTTTCTTTTCTATTGGTCAGCGTCGTCCGAACCTGACGATCGTACTGCCTGGTTGCCATCAGCCAGCACAAGCTGCCTGCGATTTGCGCTGATTGCTCACATTTTTGTGTGATTGACTGTATTATCGTTATCCTCTTCTCCGGCCCGCTGATGGGGCCCTGTTAATTCCGTGCTGGTAAGGAGTCCCGACGTGGCACAGCTTAGCTCTCTCTCTCCCAAACTGATTTGGCATTTCTTCGAACAGATCTGCTCCATTCCCCACCCTTCCAAACATGAAGCCAAACTGAGCGCCTGGATCATCCAATGGGCTCAAGGGGAAGGTCTGGCGGTCAAGCAGGACAAGGTCGGCAACATCATCATCAAAAAACCGGCCACCCCGGGGATGGAAAACCGCAAAGCCGTGGTACTGCAGGCCCACATCGACATGGTGCCGCAGGCCAACGCCGACACCAAACACGACTTCGCGACCGATCCCATCGATGCCTATGTCGATGGCGAGTGGGTCACTGCCCGTGGCACCACCCTGGGTGCCGACAACGGCATCGGCATGGCCGGTTGCCTGGCAGTGCTGGCTGACAAAACCATCAAGCACGGTCCACTGGAAGTGCTGCTGACCACCGACGAAGAGACCGGCATGACCGGCGCCTTCGGTCTGGAAGCGGGCTGGCTGGAGGGCGAAATTCTGCTCAACACCGACTCTGAAGAGGATGGCGAGGTCTATATGGGCTGCGCTGGCGGTGTGGATGCCAATATCCGCTTCCCGCTCGAGCTGGTTGATGCCAGCGAAGGCGAAGCGTTCGAACTAGCCGTAAAAGGGCTGCGCGGCGGTCACTCCGGTTGCGATATCCATCGCGGCCGTGGCAACGCCAACAAGCTGCTGGTTCGCCTGCTCAAAGCAGCAGAGCCGCTGAGTGTTCGTCTGGCCGAGATCCACGGCGGCACGCTGCGCAACGCCATCCCGCGCGAAGCTCGCGCCACCCTGCTGGTGCCTTCTGCCAGCGTAAACGAGTTCAAGGCGCTGGTTGACCGCTACACCGGGATCTACCAGACCGAACTGGCCGCCACCGAGCCGAACCTGACCGTGCTGGTCAACAACGCCGCCAAACCGGCCAAGTTGATGAGCGTCTCCCTGCAGCAGCGCCTGCTGGATGCCCTGATGGCCTGCCCGAACGGCGTGATGCGCATGAGCGATGCCATGCCCGGCGTGACCGAAACCTCTACCAACCTGGGGGTCATCAAGACTCAGGATGGCGAAGTGTACGTCCAGTGCCTGATCCGCTCCCTCATTGACTCCGGCCGCGAGAGCATCGAGCAGATGACCCGCTCCCTGTTCACTCTCGCAGGCGCCAGCTGCGAATTCACCGGTGCCTATCCGGGTTGGGCGCCGAACGTGGACTCCCCCGTCATGGCGCTGGTACGCAACAGCTACCAGACTCTGTTCGGCACCATGCCCAACGTCATGGTGATCCACGCCGGCCTCGAGTGCGGTCTGTTCAAGAGCGCCTATCCGGAGTGGGACATGGTCTCCTTCGGCCCGACCATCCGCGGTGCCCACTCCCCTGACGAGAAGGTACATATCCCGGCGGTCGAGCGTTTCTGGCAACTGCTGGTGCACGTACTGGAAGCGATTCCGGCCAAGTAAGCCAGCCCGGATAAAACAACAAAACAAAGCCCCGCACTGCTGCGGGGCTTTTTTATTGTCTGTTCCAACCTGACGTTGGCGCTTACCGGATGCCGCGGGCCTCGCGGATCCACTCCCAGGCTTGCTGGATCTCCTGGGTCTTCTCCTTGGCCATCTCCATCATCTCCGGCGGCAGCCCTTTGGCGGCCAGCTTGTCCGGGTGATGCTTGCTCATCTCCTTGCGGTAGGCGCGCTTGATATCCTGATCGCTGTCGCTCTCGCTCACCCCCAGCAGCTGGTAGGCATTCTTGAGGCGATCCGCAGAGGGTGCCGCCTGCCGATACTGCTGGCCACCGGAATGCCCCCCCTGATACTGGCCATGGGCCTGATTGAAGAAGTTCATCTGCGCTTCGGCCATCGCCAGAATACGGGCCAGCTCGATGCGGCTGAAGCCCAGTTCGTCGGCGATGGTATGAAGAATGGCGCGCTCGCCCTCCTCTACCCGTCCGTCGGCAAAGGCCGCCTGTAACTGCACCTCGAGGAAGAAGCGCAGAATATCGCGCTGCCCCAGACTGGCACGGCGGAACTCGGCAAGGGTCTCGCGCAGCGGGAAGTCGGCCTCCTTACCGAGACGAAACGACTCCTGAGCACGGGCACGCTGTTCGCCCGCCAGCCGCATCCGATCCATCAGGTTGGAGGCAACCCGGATCTCCTGCTCGGTCACCTGACCGCTGGACTTGGCGATGTGACCCATCACCGAGAAGGTGGCGTGAAAGAAGACAGCTTGCTGCTCCTGACTCGGGCCGCGACGAAACGCCCCCTGCAGCCCCATGCCACGGTCGAAACGGTGGCCGATCCAGAGGCCAATCAGGGCACCGATGATATTGCCGAGCAGAAAGCCAAAGAAGGCGCCCAGCACCTTACCCCAAATACGCATGGTTCAAGACCTCTTGAAGTTAATGAGAGCGGGCCTGGAGCTGGTCATCCAGCTCGCGCAGTCGATCGACAGTGCCGATATCGCGCCACTCGCCAGCGAGCAGGCTGCCGCCCACCCGCCCTTGCGCCATCCAGTCACGGAGGAGTGACGCCAGCTTGCGGGCACCACCAGCAAGACCGGCAAAGGCCGCCGGATCATATAGTCCGACCCCGCTGAAGGTAAACGCTGGCGTATCCATGACTCGCCCCCCTTGTAGGGCAAAGTCCCCGCTCGGGTGCTGGGGCGGATTGGGCACCAGCCAAAGGTGGGCCAAATCATCGCCAAGGGGCTGGCTGACCAGAGTGTGATAATCGAGATCGAGCCAGGTATCGCCGTTGATCACCAGAAATGGCTCATCCCCCAACAGTGGCAGCGCCTGAATAATGCCGCCGGCCGTCTCCAGTGCGCTCTCCTCAGCTGACCAGTGAATGGTCACACCAAACGCACTGCCATCACCCAGAGTCTCGACCAGCTTGTGGCCGAGCCAGGCGTGGTTGATCACCAGCTCGGTCACCCCGGCGGCTTTGAGTTTTTCGATGTGATGAACGATAAGCGGCTTGCCCCCGACAGCCAACAACGGCTTGGGCAGCAGGTCAGTCAGCGGACGCATCCGCTCGCCACGGCCAGCGGCCAGGATCATCGCCTTCATTGTTTCACCTCGGCGTTGGCGATCCCCGGCAACACCACCTGCTCGAGCCACAAACCAAAACGGGCCAGCACCGGATAGGCGCTACCGTGGCTGCGACAGACATCCACCACGTAGCCGAGGGTGCGGGGAATATCCTTGAGATAGCCTGACTTGCCGTCGCGATGATAGAGGCGGGTGAAGAGCCCCGCCGCTTTCAGGTGGCGCTGCATGCCGGTCAGGTCGGCATCGCGGCGGAAACTGGCGTAGTCGCGCTCGCCAAGCAGACCCGCCTGCTGCAGGGTGGCAAAGCCATGCTGCATCCCCTGCTCGATCACCGCGTCCGGCCAGCGCACATAACAATCTTTCAGCAGAGAAACCAGGTCATAGGTGAGCGGCCCGATGACCATATCCTGAAAATCGATGATGGCGAGCTCGCTGCTATCAGGAGTGTCTCCGCCGCACACCATCAGGTTGCGACTGTGGAAGTCACGGTGCATGACCCCTTGTGGCTGAGCCAGATTGCAGGCGGTGAGACAGGCAAAGGTCTCATCAAGCAACTGCTGCTCTTCGTCGCTCAGGGTCAGTTGCAGATGTTGGCCCAGCAGCCACTCGGGGAAAATGCTGTTCTCCCGCGCCATAAAGGCGGCATCGAAGGGCTCAAGCGCCAGATCCACCGCCCCCAGTGTCGGCAACAGATCGATCGCCTTGCCATACCAGGCCAGCACATTTTGCTCGTTCAGGCAGCTGATCAGCTGGGTATCGCCCAGGTCGCTGACCGCCAGCAAACCTTGTTCATAATCAACGGCCTTGACCTCTGGCGCCAGGAGCTGACGCGCATGCAAGGCTGCTGCATTACGAACAAACTCATGATTCTTTTCGGTTTTAGGATTGGCATCCACCCATACCAGTCCGGCGCCACGGTAGTAGCGGCGGAAACTGGCATCACCGGAAATGAGGGTCAACTGAAGGGTGGCATCGCCTGAAATCTGGCGTGCCCACTGCAATAGCAGGGAATCGCGATTGTGCATAAGTCGGGGACCAAGGTGGAAAGCAGCACTTGGCTGTTAGCCCTGGCCGCAATAATGCTTTATCATTGCCGGCTAACATAAAGCAATGACATGCAATGTCAACTCGATGAAACCTGTCGTAAAATGCATGCCTTGGATCAACCGTATCTATCACGGATTGCACGAGTCTTTCACATGACAAAATGGACACTGGGATACCGTTATCCCATCGCCCTGACTATCAGCCTGGCACCGGCCCTGACATCCATGATGGTTCAGGCTGCCCCTTTTGAGACGCCGCCAGCCACAGGGATCCTCGACAGCCTCTGTTACGACTATGTCCCCAAGGTCGAAAAACCTGCCTCTGCCGAGGAGGCCAATGCGCTGCCGGTCGAGGTGGATGCTGACCGCCTCGAAGCCAAGCAGGGCGGCACCGCCGTCTATGAAGGGGATGTCAAGGTTCGTCAGGGGGTTCGCAAGTTCGACTCCGACTATGCCCAGCTCGACCAGAAGAGCCGGGATGTCATCGCCATCGGCAACATCTATTACAACGACGGTCAGGTGACCGTCACCAGCGACAAGACCCTCAAATCCAACCTGGATACCAAGAACTCCGAACTGGAAGAGGGCAAATATCAGGTTCATGGCTCACCGGTGCGCGGTTTTGCCAAGCGAGTCACCATGACCAACAACAACCAGAACATCACCATGGAGGGGGCCCAGTACACCACCTGCCCCCCCGGTCAGGAGGTGTGGACACTCAAGGCGGGTAGCATCGACATCGACCAGAAAGAGGTGTTCGGCGAAGCGTGGAACGCCAGCCTCTGGCTCTACGACTATCCGGTGTTCTACTTTCCCTATATCAACTTCCCCATCAAGGATGAGCGGAAGACAGGCTTGCTCTATCCCGGCTATACGCAAAGCTCCAGCAACGGCATGGATATCACCCAGCCCTTCTACTGGAACATAGCCCCCAACTACGATGCCACCATCACCTCCCGCTTTATGGACAAACGCGGCCTGATGGAGCAGGTGGAGTTCCGCTATATGCCGGACCCCGCCCACGCAGGCATCCTCTACTTTGAAAACCTGGCGGACGACAAGCAGTATGATGCAGGCAACCCCAGCTTCATCAACACGTCGACCGGCACCCCTTACCTGTCCGATGGCCACCGCTATCTGATGAACGTGCGTCACGGCTCGAGCCTGATGGATGGTTCCCTGCGCTTTGGTGTCGATTACACCCAAGTGCGCGACAAGGATTACAACTACTTCAACGACTTCAGCCCACCGGTGGGCACCCAGGTCGACAGCCAGTTGCAGCAATCCTTTACTGCCGGTTACTACCAGCAGAACTGGAACCTCACCTCAGAGGTGCGCCGCTACCAGATATTGCTACCGGGTGCGTTGCTGCCCCACGAGATGCTGCCGCGTATCGACTACAACTACTACCAGCAGGGCAAGTGGTTTGATCTGGCCTGGAACAGCGAACTGACCAAGTTTGGCTATGACAACGGCAGCGCAAGTACCCAGCAGGCCGGTGAACGCTATACCGCCACCCGTCTGCACCTGGCTCCAACCCTGACAGTGCCTCTCATCGATGCCCCTGGCTACTACCTCACCAGCCAGTACAAGCTGATGTTCACCTCCTACAACCAGGAGGTACCCGATAATCTGGTTAGCCAGGACCGCAGCCGCTTCACCGATGCAGACAGCAAACAGCTGACCCTGAAAGAGGGCACCATTACCCGTACTCTGCCCTCCTTCCGCCTCAAGGGGGGCGTCAACTTCGATCGGCCGCTCGACTGGTATGATGGCAAGGGCACCCAAACCCTGGAACCCGAGTTCCAGTACCTCTATATCCCTTACAAAAATCAGGACGAGATCGGGATCTACGACTCCACCACCACCCGTCAGGACTACTACAGCCTGTTCAGTGACCGCCGCTTTGCCGGTCTCGACCGCATCAGCGATGCCAACCGGATCACCGTTGGCCTGACCAGCCGGGTCTATGACAATGTGGGTGATGAACGGTTGCGTCTGGCGGTGGCCCAGGCCTTCGAAGTGACCCCCCCCAAGGTGCGCCTCTACCCGTCAAATCCGGAAAGCACCAACGCCCGCTCCCTGCTCTCGTTCGAGGGGGATGCCCGGATCACCGATGAGTGGTTTGCCCACGCGGGGACCCAATACGATACCTCCGAGGGTGAATTTACGGCTGGCAACGGTGCAGTCGAGTACCGGACCGGCAAGCTGACCACTCAAGTCAACTACCGCTACATCAAGGATGGCAACCTGGACTATCGCTATCCGACCAACACGGCGCTGGCAGAAGATCTGAGCCAGGCGGGCCTGGTGATGATGGCGCCAATCGCCGATCAGTGGCAGATGTATGGCGGTTACTACCGTGACATCAAGCAGGATGTGAACATTGACCGCAAGATCGGTGTCAAATACGACTCCTGCTGCTGGAGCATCAACATGAGCCTGGAGTGGCACAATCAGCCGGACAACGTCACCCTGAAGCCCACTTCGGAAAAAGTCATTGGTCTGCAGTTTGAAATGAAGGGACTTGGCAGCGTAGGTACCGGTGGCCGCAGCGTCACCCTGGATACCGAGCTGTTGCCCTATGTTCGCCCGTTTAATCTGAAAGGCCAGCAATGATGCTGGCCCAGCCTTGAGAGATGGATATGAAAAAGACCCTGATTGCCCTGCTGACCGCGGGAATGTTCGGTGCCATGAGCCAGGCAGCACTGGCTGCGCCCGAGCTGATGGACAAGGTGCTGGCCGTGGTCAACAAGGACGTGGTGCTGTCCAGCCAACAGGACGCACTGGTCAACAAGGTAAAACTCTCCGCCCAGGAGAGCGGCCAGTCCCTGCCTGACGATGCCACCCTGCGCAAACAGGCGCTGGATCGCCTGATCCAGGAGAGCCTGCAGCTGCAACTGGCGGAGCGCCAGGGGCTGAAGATCAGCGACACCCAGCTGGAACAAGCTATTCAGGGCATCGCCGCCGACAACAAGATGACCCTGGATCAGCTGCGCGCCCAGCTCGCCCGTGAAGGGATGACCTATGCCCAGTATCGGGAAGAGGTGCGCCGCGAGATCCTGATGAACGAGGTGCGCCGCAATCAGGTGCGCCGCCGTATCAACATCTCCGAGCAGGAGGTGAAGCAGGTGGTGGAGATCCTGAAGAAACAGGGTCAACAGCAGAACGAATACCACGTCGGCCATATCCAGATTGCCCTGCCGGACAACCCCACCGCCGCCCAGCTGGATGCCGCCAAGAGCAAGATCGAGCGCATTCTGACCGCCCTCAAGCAAGGGGCCGACTTCCGCAAACTGGCCATTGCCGAGAGTAACGGTCCCAAGGCGCTGGAAGGGGGCGACTGGGGCTGGATGAGCCCGCAAGAGATGCCGACCCTGATGGCGGAAGCGGTGCAAGGTGTCAAGAAGGGCGACATCGTCGGCCCGCTGCGCTCCGGCGCCGGCCTGCACATCGTCAAGGTGTTCGACACCAAGGGTCAGCAGCAAGTGATGCAGACCGAGGTGAAGACCCGTCATATCCTGATCAAGCCCTCCATCATCCTGAGCGAAGAGAAAGCCAAGGGGATGCTGGACGGCATTCTGCACGACATCAAGAGCGGCAAGGCAAGCTTCGCCAGCATGGCGGAGAAGTACTCCGAAGATCCGGGCTCTGCGGTGCAGGGTGGCGAACTGGGCTGGTCTGATCCCAACGTCTATGTCCCCGAGTTCCGCGACATGGTCAACCGTCTGCAACCAGGCCAGATCAGTGCCCCGTTCCGTACCAGCCATGGCTGGCACATCGTGCAGGTGGAAGATCGCCGCAGCCAGGATGCGACCGACAAGGCTCAGGAGCAGCGCGCCTACCAGCTGATCTACAACCGTCGCTTCGTGGAAGAGTCCCAGGCGTGGCTGGATGAGCTACGTGACGAGGCCTACATCCAGATCGAAGGAGCCGGTAGCTGATGAGCTGCCGTCGCCTTGCCGTTACCCCGGGCGAACCGGCCGGGATCGGCCCGGATCTGGTGCTGCAGATTGCCCAGCAGGATTGGCCCCATCAGCTGGTGGTGATCGCCGATCCGGCGCTGCTGCGCGAGCGGGCAACCCTGCTGGGGCTCAGCATCGAGCTTGAGCCCTACGATACCGCCGCCCCTGCCCGCCCCCAGCGGGCGGGCACCCTGACCGTCTGTCCGGTCACCCTCGGCGCCTCTGTGGTGCCGGGTGAGCTGAACGAAGGCAATGGCCCCTATGTACTGGCTACCCTGCAGCGCGCCTGCGATGGCAACATGAGCGGCGAATTTGCCGCCGTGGTGACCGGGCCGGTGCACAAGGGGATCATCAACCAGGCCGGGGTCTCGTTCAGCGGCCACACCGAGTTCTTTGCCCAGCAATCCAACACCGCCGATGTGGTAATGATGCTGGCAACCGAAGGGCTGCGGGTCGCACTGGCGACCACCCATATTCCGCTGGCCTATGTGGCGATGGCCATCACCGAGGATCGCCTCGGCAAGGTGATCCGGATCCTCAATGAGGATCTCGCCACCAAGTTTGGCATCGCCAAACCCCGTATTTACGTCTGCGGCCTTAACCCCCACGCAGGGGAAGGTGGCCATCTCGGACGTGAAGAGATTGACGTGATCGAACCCGCCCTGGCCACCCTGCGCCAGGAGGGGATCGATCTGGTCGGCCCGTTGCCGGCCGACACCCTGTTCCAGGAGAAATACCTCAAGGATGCGGATGCGGTACTCGCCATGTACCACGACCAGGGGCTGCCTGTGCTCAAATACAAGGGCTTCGGCAGTTCGGTCAATATCACCCTGGGGCTTCCCTTCATCCGCACTTCGGTGGATCACGGCACCGCGCTGGATCTGGCAGGCAAGGGCCTGGCCGATCCGGGCAGCCTTGTCACCGCGATTAACCACGCCATCAAGATGGTAGAGAAAAAAAGATATGAGCAGTAAGGTGCACATGGGCCACACGGCCCGTAAGCGTTTCGGTCAGAACTTCTTGCACGACCGGTATGTGATCGATCAAATCGTCGCCGCCATCAACCCGCAGCCGGGTCAGAATCTGGTGGAGATCGGTCCGGGTCTGGCCGCGCTGACCGAGCCGGTTGCCGCCCAGATGGACAAGATGACCGTGGTCGAGCTTGACCGGGACCTGGCAGCTCGCCTGCGCGAGCACCCGACCCTCAAAGACAAGCTGACCGTCATCGAAGCGGATGCCATGCGTTTCGACTTCGGCACCCTGATAGGTGAAGGCAAGGGGCCGCTGCGCATCTTCGGCAACCTGCCCTACAACATCTCCACCCCGCTCATCTTCCACCTGTGCGAGTTTGCCGATCGGGTTGAAGACATGCACTTCATGCTGCAAAAGGAAGTGGTGTTGCGTCTGGCCGCCGGCCCGGGCAGCAAGGCTTATGGCCGTCTGAGCGTGATGACCCAGTACTACTGCCAGGTGGTGCCTGTGCTGGAAGTGGGCCCGGGCGCCTTCAAACCGGCGCCGAAGGTGGACTCTGCCGTAGTTCGCCTGATCCCGCACAAGAATCCGACCATAGTCGCAAAAGACATTCGTTGTCTGAATCGCGTCTGTACCGAAGGCTTTGGGCAGCGTCGCAAGACCATTCGCAACAGCTTCTCCAACTTCATCACCGACGCCCAGCTGACCGAGCTTGGTATCGATGGCAACCTGCGCCCGGAGAATCTCTCCCTCGAGCAGTTTGTCATGATCGCCAACTGGCTGGCGGATCAGCAACAGGCCTGATCCTGTGGCACTCCCGCACATCGAGATCCGCCCGTACCCCGTGTATGTGGCGGGCTCCAAAGACCCTTACCAGTTTCACTATCTGATCGAGATTGAGAATCTGGGGCCCGGCCCGGTGCAACTGCTGCATCGGCGCTGGCTCATCACCGATGCCAATGGCAAGATGCTGGAAGTGGCAGGCCCGGGCGTGGTCGGGGAACAACCCGTCATTGCCGAAGGTGAGACCTACCGCTACCAGAGCGGCGTGCCGCTGGCGACCCCGCTCGGGGTGATGGAAGGGAGCTATACCCTGCAAGATGGCTCTGGTCAGCAGTTCGAGGCGCCCATCGCCCCCTTCACGCTGGCCATCCCCAATATTATCAACTGAGGTTTCATGGCGAACTGTTTTGTCGGTGACATCCAGGGCTGTTACGACGACTTGCGCCGTCTGCTGGATCTTGCTGCGTTCGATCCCGACCAAGACGTGCTCTGGCTCTGCGGCGATCTGGTCGCCCGCGGCCCGGACTCCCTCAATACCCTGCGTTTCGTCAAAGGGCTGGGCAACCGTGCCGTTACCGTGCTCGGCAACCACGACCTGCACCTGCTGGCAGTCGCCGATGGCGTTGCACCGCTCAAGAAGAAAGACAAGCTGCAAAGCCTGATGGATGCCCCTGATCGGGATGAACTGCTGGAGTGGCTGCGCCACCGCCCGCTACTGGCCGAACATCCGGATCTGCCCATCATGATGGTGCATGCCGGGATCTCCCCCGCATGGGATGTCCGCACCGCGCGCAACTGCGCCCGCGAGGTAGAGAGCCTGCTGCGCGGTGACCAGTACAGCTGGCTGCTGCACAACATGTACGGAGACCAGCCCGATGGCTGGAAAGATGATCTGGTCGGGATCGACCGCTACCGCTACATCATCAACAC
The DNA here is from genome assembly GCF_001728955.1 of Aeromonas sp. DNP9. Lineage (NCBI taxonomy): Bacteria > Pseudomonadati > Pseudomonadota > Gammaproteobacteria > Aeromonadales > Aeromonadaceae > Aeromonas > Aeromonas sp. DNP9. The sequence goes on from NZ_LYSQ01000023.1 coordinate 20,570, forward strand.
CTTCACCCGGATGCGCTTCTGCTATTTCGACGGTCGTCTCGACTTCAAATGCAAGAAGGGGCCCAAGGAGTCGACCCCGGGGCTGCGTCCCTGGTTCGAACAGCGCGAACACCACGTAGATGACCCCATTCTGGTGTTCGGCCACTGGGCAGCCCTGATGGGCAACACCGGCAAGAGCGATATCAAGGCGCTCGATACCGGCTGCGTCTGGGGCAACAGCCTCACCCTGTGGCGCTATGAAGATGATGCCCTGATCACTACCCCCTGCCCGGTTCACGCCAGCTAGGGAGTGCGCAGCAATCTGGCGGTCGCTGCCGTATGGATTGCCACAACCCGCAGTAATAACAAAGCCCGGCAATCTGCCGGGCTTTCTGTTTTGTGTTCTCTGGTTCCGTGCGAATAAGGTTACAACTTGCGCCCCAGCCGCTTCTCGATCTGGCGCCGCTCCCACTCCGGGCCAAACAGTTTGAAGGGCTGAAACACCCGAACAGCATGGGAGGCAAGCCCCAGCCCCCACCCCAGGGTTGGCCACCAGGCCCAGATGTACTCCGGATTGCTCAGGTAGTTGATGACAAACAGCCCGCAGATCACCACCACGTAGCTGGCGACATGGTGATAGAAGCCCTTGAGCTCCTCCACATAGCGCATTGCCGCCCGCTCCTCTGCCGATACCTGCACCGCATCCTGACCCATAGTGTCACTTCCTCTCATCTCGCGCTCCTGTTGCTCTGATCCATCCAGTTGAGCCACATCGAGTTCAAAGACGGCAGCCAGGGCCTTGAGAGATTCCAGTCCGGGTTGCTGCCCCTGCTCGATCCGCTGGATAGTGCGGACACTCAAACCAGTCAACGTTGCCAACTGATCCTGCGACCAACCCCGTTGCAATCTCAACTTCCTGACGATCATCTCGAACTCCTTGTGGTAATTGACAGGGCCAGCATAGGGCTTGCGCCGCGAAAGGTGACACGACAGATGGCCGACATCAACCTGACAACTCTTTCAAATCAATTGGTTGAATAAACATAAAGAGATATAAGGTCAAGCTCTGGCACACATGCAGATGTGCCCGGATGTGTAATCACAGGCTCTGCATCAGCTCGGCGGCAATCTCGAAAGAACGCAGCCGGGCCTGATGATCGACGATGGGCCCATTGAACATCAGCTCATCGGCACGGGTTTCCGCCAGCAGCGCCTTGAGGCCGTGACGAACCTGCTCAGGGTTGCCCACTAGCGAGCGGGCCAAGGTCTGCTCCATCGCCATCAGCTCACGGGGTGCCCACTCGTCGCCAAGCTGGACGACCGGCGTGGGCAGCTTGCCCGCATCACCGCGATGGAGACGCAAGAACTGCTGCTGCACGGTAGTGAACTGGAAGCGGGCCTCCCGCTCGCTGTCGGCAGCGATCATGTTGATGCAGACCACCGCATGGGGCTTGGGCCAGCGAGCAGAGGGGCGATACTGGCTACGGTAGATCTCCAGCGCCTGCAGCAACATGGCGGGCGCGAAATGGGAGGCAAAACCGAACGGCAAGCCCATCGCCGCTGCAAGTTGCGCGCTGTAGAGGCTGGAGCCCAGCAGCCAGATGGGCAGATGCAGCCCCTGGCCGGGCACCGCCTGCACGGCGCCGATCTCGTCGCCAAAGTAGCTCATCAACTCGCGCACATCGGCCGGAAAATCATCCACCTCGCCACTGCGCATACGCCGCAGCGCCCGCATGGTGCGCTGATCGGTCCCGGGGGCGCGGCCAAGGCCAAGGTCGATGCGGTCGGGATAGAGAGAAGCCAAGGTGCCAAACTGTTCGGCAATCACCAGCGGCGAGTGGTTCGGTAACATGATGCCACCCGCGCCGATCCGCAGAGTGGTGGTGGCCTCGGCCAGATGGCCGATCAGCACCGAGGTGGCGGCACTGGCAATGCCCGGCATGTTGTGATGTTCGGCCAGCCAGTAGCGCTGGTAACCCCACCCCTCGGCATGGCGGGCAAGATCCCGCGAACGACGAAACGACTCGGCAGGCAGGGAACCTTCGGCAACAGGCACCAGATCGAGCACGGAATAGGGGATGGCAGACATGGGTCACTCCATTGATTTACAGACCAGTAACAAGTGGGGCAATGTAGCACGGGATACCTGAATGAATCACTATCTCCTGCCACACTCTGCCTGCCAAGCGGCAGCAATCGAACGGAACAAATCTCAGGCAAGTATTGTTTGAACGCTCATCCTGCTGGCCACACAAGCCCGGGGGGATCATATTTTCTTACATTTGCGGGCTGGCCTGAGCGCCCCCTGCTGGTTATAACGGTTTCCCTATAGCGAAGGGGGAGCAACAGACTCCCCCTCACTCTTTGTCACACCACACTGTTCAGGTTATCTATGTCAAAACATCTCGTTCTGCTGGGCGCGCTGACGCTCTCCGGCTGCGCCCTGTTGTCTCCCCCCGCCCCCACCGTCACCCCTGTGCACCTTGTCGATCCCAGCCAGCGCGGCTTTTACATCGAGTGCAGCAGCATGAAAACCTGCTTCCAGCAGGCCAACCAGACCTGCCCGCAAGGTTACAAGGAGACCGACCGCCGCCAGCAGACGCTCTACAGCACCCAGTATCTGGGGGGAAGCTATGACGACGAAAAGAAGGTCTACAAAGCAGCCAAGCCCTATCGCATCGCCAACACGGTCCACTCCCTGACTATCCAGTGTCCTGTCACTACAGGCTGAGCCAACCGAAGGGGTACTCTCTCCCGTTACTGCGAAAAAGAAAACGGTCAACCGAGGTTGACCGTTTTTCACTGCGCAGCGCCCTTAGAACAGCAGGTGTGCCACCCCGGCAATAACCGGCAAGGTGACCAGAGTGCGCAGCAGGAAGATAACGAACAGCTCCCACAACTTGACCGGGATCTTGCTGCCCAGCAGCAGGGCGCCCACTTCCGACATATAGATCAGCTGGGTTACCGACATGGCGGCAATCACGAAGCGGGTCATGTCGCTCTCGATGGTCGAGGCCAACACAGCCGGAATGAACATGTCGGCAAAACCGACCATGATGGTCTTGGAAGCCGCTTCCGCCTCCGGCAGTTGCAGCAGCTCCAGCAAGGGGACAAACGGGGCGCCAAGCCAGTTGAAGATAGGGGTGTGCTCGGCCAGCATCAGGGCACAGGTACCGATCGCCATTACCACCGGCAGCACGCCAAACACCATATCCAGTGCATTCTTCACCCCTTCCCGTGCGACTGCGCCGAGATCAGTCATGCTGTCAGCCTTGGTCAGCGCCCGCTCGAAGCCATAGCTCATCACGCTGTGCTGGTGTGGCACGGCTTCCTGCTTGCGGCACAGGGGAGTGCCATCAGCATAGATGTCCTTCTTCCAGCAAAGTGGTGGCAAACGCGGCACCACGATAGCGGCGACCACCCCCGCCAGACAGACGGTCAGGTAAAAGGGGACAAACATGTGCTCCAGCTTCACCTGGGAGATCACCACCAGACAGAAGGTGATGGAGACCGCAGAGAAGGTGGTGCCAATCACCGCGGCTTCACGCTGGGTATAGAACTTCCCTTCGTACTGCTTGCTGGTCAGCAGGATACCGACGCTGCCATCGCCGAGCCAGGAGGCAAAGCAGTCCACTGCGGAGCGACCCGGCAACCGGAACACCGGACGCATGATGCGGGTCATCATGGTGCCGACAAATTCCAGCAGCCCGAAATCGAGCAGCAACGGCAGCAACAGGCCGGCAAAAATGAAGACAGAAAACAGCACCGGCAGCAGATCGTTGAGCACCAGTCCACCGGTTGCACCGGAGTAAAGCACCTCTGGCCCCACCTGGAAGAAGGTCAGCAGCACGAAGATACCGCCCAATACCCGCACGCAGGCCCAGAAAGGGGAGACATTGAACAAGCTGTTGAGGAAAGGACGACGCACCAGAATCGCCGGCTTGAACAACCAGGCAATCACCGTCATCAGCATGGTGGTGGTGATCACAGCACTGACCATGGCGACCAGATAATCGGCAAAAACACGCTGCACCAACTTGGCCAGCACGGCCACCGGGATGGTGACGTTACCGTCATAGACGACCGGCGTCATGAACAACAGGATCCCGATAAGTGACGGAACCAGAAACATCAACAAGTTACGGCGAGTATTGACCGCAGGTGCTTCGAGACTCTTTTCCAACATGATATGACTGCCCTAATATTACTTTTCCCTAGCCAGGCCAACCTGCGTATTCATGCATTAACCGGCAAAACGGGCGCAAGAATACTCTAAAAAAATGCACAAACAAGCCCTTAAGGCAGAAATCTGTGCATAAATATTTCCACAGGCAAACCTTCCATTAAAACAATAAGATACAGCTGCGCATATCGATTCAATCGACATCGCCAGATGATTGTTTCGTTATTGTTAATTTTGGTGGGCAGTATAATCGGTTATCAGTGGCAGACAATAAGTGACATCACAAATATATCTAATGAGTTGCTGCTCGATAGACATAAAAAAAACGGAGCCTGTTCAGGCTCCGGTTTTCAATGAGAGTGACGGGGATCAGTCACGGACGTAGATGACTTCAACGCCATCATCTTCGTCGTCATCCCAATCGTCATCATCAAGCCCTTCATCGAAGGCAAGAGAGGCAGCCAGTGCTTCCGCTTCAGCCTTGGCCAGCTGGTTCTTGTGGTAGTCGTCCCACTTGAACTCCACCTTCTCGATGGCGTCTTTGGCATCTTCCGCCAGCTGACGGGGCATGGTATCCAGCAGATCCAGGATGTCGTAGCAGACCTTCTTGGTGCCTTCCTTGCTGATGGCAGTGATGGCATAGACCGGACCTTCGTGGTTCAGGGCCGCCTTGACGCGATCCATCACCTTCTGGGCTTCCTCTTCCAGGATCAGATCCATCTTGTTGAACACCAACCAGCGCGGCTTGCCAGCCAGTTCCGGGCTGTACTTCTCCAGCTCCTTGACGATGGTCACGGCATTTTCAGCAGGATCGGAGCCATCAACCGGGCAGATATCCACCAGGTGGATCAGCACGCGGCAACGCTCGAGGTGTTTCAGGAAACGGATACCCAGGCCTGCGCCTTCGGCAGCGCCTTCGATCAGACCCGGGATATCGGCGATCACGAAAGAGCGGGAGTTTTCACCACGCACCACACCCAGGTTCGGTACCAGGGTAGTGAAGGGGTAATCAGCCACTTTCGGGCGAGCCGCAGAAACGGCGCGAATAAAGGTAGACTTGCCTGCGTTGGGCAGACCCAGCATGCCGACATCGGCCAGCAGCAGCAGCTCCAGCTTTAGGGTACGCACTTCACCCGGAGTACCGTTACTCTTCTGGCGGGGAGCACGGTTGACGGAGCTCTTGAAGCGGGTGTTGCCCAGACCATGGAAACCACCTTTGGCAACCAGCAGCTTCTGCTCGTGGTGGGTCAAATCCCCCAGCAGTTCACCGGTATCCTCATCGGTCGCTCGGGTGCCGACCGGCACACGCAGGATTTTGTCCTTGCCGCGGCGACCGGTACAGTTGGCGCTCTGGCCATTCTCACCGCGCTCGGCAGCATGGAAACGCTCGAAACGGTAGTCGATCAGGGTATTGAGGTTCTCGTCGGCGATCAGATATACGTCGCCACCGTCACCGCCGTCACCGCCGTCCGGACCACCGTTGGGAATATATTTTTCACGGCGAAAGCTTACACAACCGTTACCACCGTCACCAGCATCGACTCGAATCTGGACTTCATCAACAAACTTCATAGGTAACCGTCACCTTAATTCGAAAAACCGATACGCAATTATAGTGGTACAGACCCCTGCGGGCGATACGCATCTTGCCAATCATGCCCGTCAGAGCCAAAGTCAGCTGCGTTCCGTTTTTTCGTCAACGACATCAGAAAGACGTCAGAAAAACAAAAGCCCCGCCTGTTGGCGGGGCTTCGGATCCTTGCGGTCCGTAATTACTCAGCAACGATGCTAACGTACTTACGATTCAGCGGACCTTTAACTTCGAACAGGATTTTACCAGTCGCGGTAGCGAACAGGGTGTGATCCTTGCCCAGACCAACGTTGGTGCCAGCGTGGAACTTGGTACCACGTTGACGAACGATGATGCTGCCAGCCAGAACTGTTTCGCCGCCGAAACGCTTTACGCCCAGGCGTTTAGCTTCAGAATCGCGACCGTTGCGGGATGAACCGCCAGCTTTTTTGTGTGCCATTTATCGGACTCCTCTAATTAAGCGCTGATGCCAGTGATTTTGACTTCAGTGAACCACTGACGGTGGCCCGCTTGCTTACGATGGTGCTTACGACGACGGAACTTGACGATAGTCACTTTCTCGCCACGGCCGTGAGCCACAACTTCAGCTACAACCTTGCCACCTTCAACGAAAGGAGCACCTACTTTAAAAGTGTCGCCTGCAGCAACCATCAGAACTTCGTTGAAGTCGATGGTAGCGCCAGTCTCAACGTTCAGCTTTTCCAGACGAACGATTTGACCTTCGGCCACACGGTGTTGTTTTCCGCCGCTTTGGAATACCGCGTACATTTGATTAACTCCGTAAAGGCATGTCTTTTGCTCAAGGCTAGACATGCGCAAAAACCTATAACAATGGGCGGGCATTCTACGCAAATCGATCTGCTCAGGCAAGGCCAATTTAGCAAAAAGTTTATTTTGTGCGCATATCTGCCGCCGTGGATAAACGCCTAACTGTAACCCATTGTGAAATCGTGTAGAATCCCTGCCATTACTAAAATCGCAGTTATTGCTGCTGTCACGTTACGAGACTTATGGACCAACAGACTATCCGTGCGCTCTGTGCCGCCGACATGACGGCGGTCAATGAACTGATCCTGGCCCGACTCCAGTCCGACGTTAGTCTGATTAATCAGCTGGGTTTCTACATTGTCAGCGCCGGCGGGAAACGGATGCGCCCCATGCTGACCGTGATGGCTGCGCGTGCGCTGGGCTATGAGGGTGAGGATCACCTGAAACTGGCCGCCATCATCGAATTCATTCACACCTCTACCCTGCTCCATGACGACGTGGTCGACGAATCCGACCTGCGCCGTGGCCGGGAGACCGCCAACGCCATGTTTGGCAATGCCGCCAGCGTACTGGTCGGTGACTACCTCTATAGCCGCTCCTTCCAGATGATGGCCGAACTCTCCAACCTGCGGGTGATGGAGATCCTCTCGGATGCCACCAACACCATCGCCGAAGGGGAAGTGTTGCAGCTGATGAACTGCAACGACCCGGATACCACCGAAGAGAGCTACATGACGGTCATCTACTGCAAGACCGCCAAGCTGTTCGAGGCCGCCACTCGCCTTGCCGCCGTGCTGACCCATCAGCCCGAGCCCGTCGAGCAGGCCATGACCGATTACGGCAAGTATCTGGGCACCGCGTTCCAGATCATTGATGACGTGATGGACTACTGCTCCCAGAGCGAAGAGATGGGCAAGAACGTCGGCGACGATCTGGCCGAAGGCAAACCGACCCTGCCGCTGCTGCGCGCCATGGAAGTGGGCACGCCGGAAGAGCGCCAGCTGGTGCGCGATGCCATCCTGCACCGCAACGGCATGGAGCATCTTGAGCAGATCCTCGGCATTCTCGACCGCACTGGCGCGCTGGAGTACTCCCGCATGCGTGCCAGGCAAGAGGCCGACAAGGCCATTGCCGCCCTCGCCATCCTGCCTGACTCCCCGCACAAGCACGCGCTGGAAACACTGGCCCACATGGCCGTGCAGCGCAGTGCCTGAGTAAACGACATGCATGAAAAAAGAGGCCTTCGGCCTCTTTTTTATTGTCTGCTATCTGCTGGACAGTGCATTGCGCCAGACTCAGCGACTCAGTATCCAGAGGATCACGCTACCTGCCACCACTAGCGAGCCGCCGATACGGCGCAACTGCTCCGGTGGCTGATCGCTCAGCAGCCGCAACATCTGCTGCCATGCCCTGGGCATCAACAACGGGCCGAGCCCCTCGAACAACAGCAGCAATCCCAAACCCATCAGCATGGATGTCAGCATCCGACCTCCTTCAATGCAACCAGCCCCCTGGGTTTACGGCTGGCGTTGGCACCAAAAACAAAAGGGTCTGACGATGCAGACCCTTTGAATGTGACCTCGTGGCGATTACTGCTTGGTGCCGTGAGGAGACTTGAGGTAACGGAAGAACTCGCTGTCCGGCTTCAACACCATCAGGTCGTTGCCACCGGCAAAGCTCTTGCGATAGGCCTCCATGCTACGCACGAAGCTGAAAAACTCGGGGTCTTTCTTGTAGCTGTCGGCATAAATCTTGGCGGCTTCCGCATCCCCTTCACCACGCAGCTGGCGAGCGTTACTCTCGGCGTCGGCGATCATGACGGTCACCTTGCGATCGATATCGGCACGCAGGATTTCAGCCTTCTCGCGACCCTGAGAGCGGTGCTCACGGGCGACTGCGGTACGCTCGGCGCGCATCCGCTGGTAGATGGAGTTGGAGACTTCCACCGGCAGGTTGATCTGCTTGATCCGCACATCCACCACCTTGATACCGAGCTCGGAGGAGCGCGCCATCTTCTTCAGGGCATCTTCCATCACGGTACTACGCTCACCGGAGACGATGTCCTTGATGGTGCGGTTACCGATCTCTGAACGTAGACCGTTGTTGATCTTGCGCTTGAGCAGATCTTCAGCCTGCAGCTTGTTGCCACCACCGGTTGCCAGGTAGTACTTGGAGAAGTCCTCGATCTTCCACTTCACGTAGGAGTCGATGATCAGGTCTTTCTTCTCGGAGGTGACAAAACGGTCGGCCTGGCTGTCAATGGTCTGGATGCGGGCATCCATTTTGCGAACCTGGTCGATGAGCGGCACCTTGAAGTGCAGGCCCGGCTCATAGAGGCGGGGTTCACCGGAGTCAACCCGCTTCACCTTGCCAAACTGCACCACAATCCCCTTCTGACCTTCATCAACGATAAAGACAGAAGAGAAGCAGACCATGGCCGCGACAGCGATTGCACCAATAGCTAGCTTTTTCATCTATCAGTTTCTCCCTGAGCTGAAGCGGTCACCGCTACGCAGCGGCATTGTCGGGGTAGAGTTGGCACCCTCGTTGGAAACGGGGACCTGCTCTGTAACCGGGGCGACAGTGGCACGATCAGACTGGGCAGCCTTCGGCTTGCCGGACAGCTTGTCGAGCGGCAGGTAGATCATGCTGTTGTTGCCAGCCGGCATGTCGACCACCACCTTGTTGGCCTGCTGATAGAGCTCTTCCATGGTTTCCAGATAGATACGCTCACGGGTCAGCTCGGGGGCAGCCAGATACTGGGGCAGCAGCTCGTTGAAGCGAGCAACTTCCCCCTGGGCTTTCAACACGATCTGGGATTTGTAAGCTTCAGCTTCCTGCTCCAGACGCTTCACCTGGCCACGGGCCTTCGGCTCCACTTCACGGGCATAAGCTTCTGCTTCACGAATGAAACGCTGTTCATCTTCCTGAGCGGAGATGGCGTCATCAAACGCGTCTTTCACCTCTTCCGGCGGACGCGCCGGCAGGAAGTTGACATCGACGATCTGCAGACCCATCTGGTAGGGCTCGATGATGCCATCGATCACCTGCCAGGTCTCCTGACGCACTTTCTCACGACCGGTTGTCAGCACGTCATCCATCCGGGTATGACCCACCACGTAGCGCAGGGCGCTATCGGTGGCCTGGCCCAGACTCTCGTCGGCATTGGTCACGCTGAACAGATACTGCTCTGGATTGACGACACGGTACTGTACGTCCATCTCGACCCGTACCACGTTCTCATCCTGAGTCAGCATGAAACCGGAGGCAGGCAGGGAGCGCACGGACTCGACGTCCACCGGGATCACCTGATCGATAAAGGTCGGCTTCCAGCGCAGGCCCGGCTCGACAATATGCGAAAACTTGCCAAACCGCAGCACGGCACCACGCTCCGCTTCGCGAATGGTGTAGAAGCCGCTGACGACCCACACCACCACAGCCACAACCAGCGCGATGGAGATACCAAAGCGACCTACATCGCCGCCAGATTTGCCGCCACCAAACAAGCCACCGAAACGGCGACTCACTTTTCGCAGCATTTCATCCAGATCAGGGGGTCCCTGATTCTTGCCGTTATTCCCCCAAGGGTCACGGTCTTTGCCGTTGTTACCAGGCTCATTCCAAGCCATCAGCGTCTCCATTAATACATGCGGATGGATATCATCTCTACCGGGCCATCATACGTTGAGAAGCCCCTAAGGGTTCATCTTCATCAACGAATCAATGCCTGATAAAGCGTTGTAAACTCTCACCTTCCTGTTTCACGAGGCGGTTCCAGTCGGCCACTTGCAAGCGGACTTCCAGCACGAAATCACCCTCCTCGCTAAAACCTTCCTGCTCAATCCCTTTCAGCTGATAGAGCGCACTGCGCAATCTCGCGGCAGAAGGAGGCAACTGCAGGGTGTGATGCACCATGGAGCCAGCCAGCAATTCGGTCAGCGCCGTAAACAGATGCTCACAACCTTCACCAGTCTGGGCCGACAACCAGACGCGCAACGGGCGCCCCTCGTCATCTCGCTCCAGACCTGCCGGACGATCCGCCAGCTTGTCGATCTTGTTGCAGATCATCAGCTGGGGCCTGTCATCGGCTTCAATCTCGGCCAACACCTGCTGCACGGAGTCGATATTCTCCTGCATCTGCTCATCGGCACAGTCCACCACATGCAGCAGCAGATCCGCTTCACGGGTCTCCTGCAGGGTCGCCTTGAAGGCCGCGACCAGATCATGGGGCAAGTGTCGAATAAATCCAACTGTATCCGCCAAAATCACATCACCCACATCCCGGATCACCAGTTTACGCAGGGTGGGATCCAGAGTTGCGAACAATTGGTCGGCAGCATACACGCTGGCAGCTGTAAGTTGGTTGAACAAAGTGGACTTTCCGGCGTTGGTATAACCAACCAGTGACACCGTCGGCACTTCGTTGCGGTTGCGGGCACGGCGTCCCTGCTCCCGCTGCTTGGCCACCTTGTCGAGCCGACGCAAAATCGCCTTGATGCGTTCCCGCAGCAGACGTCGGTCAGTTTCAAGCTGGGTTTCACCCGGACCACGCAGACCAATCCCGCCCTTTTGACGCTCAAGGTGGGTCCAGCCTCGCACCAGACGAGTGGAAAGATGGCGCAACTGGGCCAGTTCGACCTGCAGTTTACCTTCATGGGTTCGGGCGCGCTGGGCAAAGATATCGAGGATCAGGCCGGTTCGGTCCACCACCCGGCACTGGAACAGACGCTCCAGGTTGCGCTCCTGGGCGGGAGTCAGGGCATGGTTGAAGATGACGACGTCAGCATCCAGCATCTGGACTTGGGACGCGATCTCTTCAGCCTTGCCACTGCCGACAAAAAATTTGGCACTGGGCGCACTGCGACTGGTGGTAATTACCCCCAGCGCATTGACTCCGGCCGAGCTCACCAACATCTTGAGCTCTTCCAGATCCTCCCGCTCACCCTCATCACTGAAGTTGACATGCACCAGAACGGCCTGTTCGCCAGCTTCATAACGGTCAAACAAGCGCTTGCTCCTTAACAGGAATCATGATGAATCTGAGTTGGCGAGTCGACTCGCCCAGGGATATCACGCCTCGGCATCACCCTGTTCATCAGCCGCGCCACCCGGAGTGGGCTGGTGATGATTGACGGCACGGGCCGGTACGACAGTCGAGATGGCGTGCTTGTAAACCATCTGGCTCACGGTGTTTTTCAGCAGGATAACAAACTGGTCAAAAGACTCGATCTGACCTTGTAGTTTGATGCCGTTCACCAAATAGATAGAAACAGGAATCCGCTCACGGCGCAGCGCATTCAAAAACGGGTCTTGGAGAGATTGCCCCTTAGCCATTTTTCTTTTCCTTATAGTTTGTTGTTTTTAAACACCGAATATCAATATAACAACCTGATTATACAGGGAGTGTCAAGCCGCACCAGCGCGAGCAAGCACGCGGTCGAGATTGCCAGACTCACCAGATTCCAACCAGGTCACGTCGGGCCAGCCGCGCAACCAGGTCATCTGTCGTTTTGCCAATTGGCGTGTGGCAACAATGCCACGATAACGCATCTCATCATACCCCACTTCACCGCACAGGTAGTCCCACATTTGGCGATAACCCACACAGCGAATGGAGGGGAGATCCGGGTGCAGATCGCCGCGCGCCATCAGCGCACGAACCTCCTGTTCAAAGCCGCCTTGCAGCATCTTGTCAAAGCGCAGTTCGATCCGCTGATGCAGCACGGCGCGATCGCTCGGAGCGATGGCAAACTGCAACACCCGATAGGGCAAGCCCTCCCCCTGCACCTGCGTCAGCTCGGTAAGGGTCTTGCCGCTGATGCGGTAGACCTCCAGCGCCCGGGAGAGTCGCTGCGGGTCATTGGGGTGAATTCGCGCCCCGGCCACCGGGTCAATGCGCACCAGCTCATCATGCAGCGCCTGCCAACCGAGGCGGGCAGCCTCTTCCTCAATCCCGGCTCGAATGGCGGGATCGGCAGAGGGCAGCGGGGACAATCCCTCCAGCAGCGCCTTGAAATAGAGCATGGTACCGCCCACCAGCAGAGGAATGCGGCCACGGTCGGCGATCTCTTTCATCTCCCGCAGGGCATCCTTGCAAAAATCGGCTGCCGAATAGCTCATGGCGGGGTCAAGAATGTCGATCAGCCGGTGCGGGGCACGTGCCAGTTCATCGGCGGTCGGCTTGGCTGTACCGATATCCATGCCGCGATAGATCAGCGCCGAATCGACGCTGATGATGTCGCAGGGCAGCGCCTGGCACAGTTCAATGGCGAGATCCGTCTTGCCGGAGGCCGTCGGCCCCATCAGAAAAATTGCGGTCGGCAAGTCACTCGCCATGTTCAAACTCCTCCAGCACGGTCGCCAGCGAAAGGGGGCGTACCATGCGAATGTCTGCCAGTTGGTCACTGAAATCAGTCACAAGTTCCGTCAGCAGACGACTGGCAGTTGAAAAATCGTATATCTTCTCGCGGCTTATCCCCTGTTCCACCAGCCATTGGCATAATACTTCAGCCTGCTGACCAGCATCACTGTCAGATCCGCCCTCGATAATTTGCAGCAATTCGGGTAACAGACGCACCAGATCGGTCTGGCGCAGCAGAGCCGGCACCCGAGTCAGGATCATGGTGTCGCGCCCCCCGCTTTTCAACTCCAGCCCCATCCGTTTCAGCAAACGCTCCTGCTCGGTCACCAGCGCGATCAAATTCTTCGGCAATTTGAAGGAGACCGGCAGCAACAGTGGCTGGGCCGCCAGCCCCTGACCCCAGGTCTCCAGCAGCCACTGGCGCAGCAGCACCCGCTCGGCGCGTACCAGCGAGAGCAGCGCCAGCTGATTATCCAGCTCGATCAACAGGTAGGCCTGCTCCACCAGTGTCAGGGCGCGACATCCCCCCTGTTTGGGTGACGGTACTGTGTCGGTGGACTGTGCGGGAGCAGCCTCAGCCGCAGTTGCGATAGGCAGCGTAGTGAGCAGAGCGCCCATGCCGCGCATCGCCTCCCGACTCGGCGGCTCGGGCGGTTGATAATTGCTGGCTCGGCCTGCACCACTGCCCCCCTCCCGCACCTGTGCAGGTGCCCGGTAGCTATGCTCGGCACCGTACCACTCAGGGCGTGGCGCCTGACCGGGATATTCAATTTGCGGACTGACCGGCAACTCGACCAGGGTTTCGGCCAGCGGCGCGTCCTGATGAACGGCGCTGACACCTTCGCGGCGCAGCGCAGTAAACAGCGCCTGAAAGATAAAGTCGTGGATCAGTCGCGCCTGATGGAAGCGCACCTCATGCTTGGCCGGGTGGACGTTGACATCCACCTGACGGGGATCCAGCTCGATATAGAGCACATAAGCGGCGAAGCGATCGGGAGGCAGCAACTCGTCATAGGCCTGACGAATAGCGTGGTTGATGAGCTTGTCGCGCATCATCCGGCCGTTGACATAGGTATATTGCAGATCGTTTTGCGGTCTTGCCCCCTCCGGAGTCGCCAGCCAGCCCCACAGCCGCACGTCGCTATGCTCGCTCTCCACCGCCAGCGCATGGTGCATGAAGGGGGTGCCGCAAACGGCGGCGAGGCGACGCTCCTGCTCCGGCACGGTATTGGCGGCCTTGTACTGGCGCACCACCTTGCCATTGTGGCGCAGGATCAGGGTGGCATCGAAGCGGGAGAGCGCGATGCGGCGCACCAGCTCGTCGATATGGGCAAACTCGGTCTTTTCGCTGCGCATGAACTTGCGCCGCGCCGGGGTATTGAAGAAGAGATCCACCACCTCCACCGTGGTGCCCACCGGATGGGCCGCCGGCTTGATGGTGACGCTCATTTCGCGCCCTTCCGCCTGGGCTTGCCAGGCTTCGGACTGATCTGCAGTACGGGAGGTGAAAGTGAGACGGGAGACCGAGCTGATGGAGGCGAGCGCCTCACCACGAAAGCCGAGGCTGTTGATCCCTTCCAGATCATCCAGCGTGGCCACCTTGGAGGTCGCATGACGCGACAGCGCCAGCACCAGCTCGTCTTTGGCGACGCCACAGCCGTTGTCACGGATGCGGATCAGCTTGGCTCCCCCCTTGTCGATGTCGATCTCGACCCGGTCGGCCCCCGCATCCAGGCTGTTTTCCACCAGCTCTTTCACCACAGAAGAGGGCCGCTCCACCACCTCTCCGGCTGCAATCTGGTTGGCCAGAATGGGTGGCAAAATACGGATCGGCATCATTTACTCCTGAATTTCTTTCTTGCGGATGGTCAGTCTCTTAAGGCTCCAGGAGGGCCGCTCCACCACCTCTCCACCAACCGGAATCTGGTTAGCAAGGATAGGGGGCAATATACAGATCGGCATCACTTGCTCCTGAATTTCAATCTTGCTGATGGTATTCGCTAACAGCGGGAGCGGCATCGCTCGCTCCCGCGCGTCAGTTTTGCGGAATGTAGAGCACCTGCCCTACCTGAATATTCCGCGACTTGAGCTTGTTGATCTCTACCAGCCGAGCCTGACTCACCCCATGTTTCTCGGCAAGGCGGGAGAGACTCTCGCCCCGCTTGACCACATGGCGGATCATCTGCGACTTGTCGTCACTGCGAACGGGGGCGGCAGCGCGGCTCTGCCCTTGCTGGGGAATATAGATTGTTTGACCAATCTGAATATCCCGGCTGCGCAGCTGGTTGATCTCCACCAGAGTGGACTGACTCACTCCATGCTTCTCGGCAAGGCGAGAGAGGCTCTCGCCCCGTTTGACCACATGGCGGAGCATCCGCGATTTGTCATAGTCCCCCACACTGCTGACCGGTGCACCGCTCTCCTGCGCTGCCGCCGAGTAAGGCTTGATCACCCCGGCGCCAGAGCCGCTCCCAGCACCGCCGTCGCGGGCGGTGGCGGGCATCTTGTTGGTCACTACCGGCTGCGACTGTGTCTGCCTGGGCTGGCTCACCGGCTGCCGGGCTACCGGTGCAGGGCGAGTAGCGGCAGGTTGGCTCACCTGCCCCTTGCCGGTCAGCATGGCCCCCTTGGTCGGGTGAGCGCGGTAGTAGTTACGGATCCCCTCGAAGATGGCGCGGGCCAGCTGGTCCTGATAGCTGGCGGTGGCCAGCAGCTTCTCTTCCGCATGGTTGGAGATAAAACCGGTCTCCACCAGCACCGAGGGAATATCCGGCGCCTTCAGCACCGCCAGACTGGCATGCTCCGGCGCCTTCTTGTGCAGTCGGGCAACCTTGCCCATGGAGCGCAGGATCTGGCGGCTGACGTCATATCCTTCGGCACGGGACTTGTCCATGGAGAGGTCGAGGAAGGTCTGTGCCAGATAGGGGTTGGGATCGGATTCCGCCAACACCTTGCCGACACCACCCAGCAGCTCGCCCTGCTTCTCCTGCTTCTCCAGCCAGCTACCCATCTCGCGGTTGGCACGGTTGGTCGACAAGACCCAGACCGAGGCACCGCGCGGGGTCGAGTTATGAAAACTGTCTGCATGGATAGAGACCAGCAGATCCGCCTTGGCCTTGCGGGCGATCTCGGAGCGCTTGTTGAGATCGACGAAGTAATCGCCACGACGGGTCATCACGGCACGCATCCCCGGCTCGCGGTCGATCAGTGCCGCCAGCTTCTGGGAGACCGCCAGCGTGACCCGCTTCTCGTAGGTACGGCGCGGGCCGATGGAGCCCGGGTCTTCCCCGCCGTGGCCCGGATCGATAGCAATCACCACTCCCTTGCCCTTGCCACCGATGGGCGTGGATTGCACCGCAGCCGCCGAGCGCTTCTCTTCATAAGGCAGGTCGATGACCAGACGGTGGCCATAGGGCCCGGCTGGCGCCAGCGGGAAGACCACCGGCTTGATGGCGGAGCTGAGATCCATCACCAGCCGCAGACCGCCCTTCTCCAGCGGAGTGCTCTGGCGGATCTTGCGCACCAGTTCGCTGTTGTTCTCGATCCGGGCCAGATTGGCGGCGTTGCTCGCCCCTTTCAGATCGATCACCAGCCGATCCGGACCGGTGAGGGTGAAGTAGTTGTAATTGGGGGCGCTGCTCATATCGAGCACCACCCGGGTGTTATCCGGTGATGGCCAGATTCGTATGCTCTTGAGCTGATTCGCCCAGGAGGGTAACGCCATCAAAGAGAGAGCAATAACAAGGATCAAGCGCACGTAGATGACAACCGTTCCAGAATGGCTTCGCCAATAGCAGTGCGAGCCTCTATCAGAACCTCGCGCTGCTCGCCTACATAGGTGAGGGTAATTTCCAGGTCGGGAGCCGGTAACCAGCCCTCGCCCTTCTCGGACCACTCCACCAGACAGAGAGTGTTGGCGGCAAAATAGTCCCGAATGCCCATGAATTCCAGCTCTTCCGGATCTGCCAGGCGATAGAGATCAAAATGGTAGACCTGCCAGCCATCGAGCTCATAGGGTTCGACCAGGGTGTAAGTCGGGCTTTTTACCTTGCCCTGATGGCCAAGGCCCTGCACCCAGCCGCGGGTCAGGGTGGTTTTACCGGCGCCAAGCGTGCCATGCAAAAACACTGTGGTCGCCTGCTGGCAAGCCTGTGCCAGACGGCCACCCAGTGCCACGGTTGCTGCCTCGTCCGGCAGTGTCATCATCAACTGTTTTGCCATGTTCTTCTTTTTAACTTGTAATGGTGTCGGGATTAACCAGTTTGCGGATCAGCGGCAGCAAGTCTGACGCCAGCATGCCCCGCTCGCCGTCAGCGGCGGCCTGATCTGCAGCCTCGCCGTGGATCACGGCGCCCAGCCAGCTAGCCATGGTGGCAGACCAGCCCTGGGCCAAAAGGGCTGCGATTATACCAGATAACAGATCGCCCATCCCGCCACTTGCCATGCCGGGATTGCCTTCACAACAGAGAGCGACCCGCTCGCCGTCATAAATAAGTGTTCCCGCCCCTTTTAACAACACCACACCGCCATAACGCCTCTGCAGCGCCTGCACGGCGGCAAACCGGTCGGTTTCAATCTCGGCAATGGTGCATCCCAGCAGGCGCGCCGCTTCGCCGGGATGGGGCGTGAGCACCCAATTATCCTGATGGCGGGGAGATTGCGCCAGCCAATTCAATCCATCGGCGTCCAAAACCAGTGGCAGCCGATCGGTGAGATTACGAGCGATTTGCGCGCATCCCCACTCATCCTGACCGAGACCGGGGCCGATGACCCGCACCGACGCCCACCCCTCGTCATCAGCGCTGGTGAGGCTCATCAGCTCGGGTTGGTAGAGGCTGACCGGCGGATGTTCCGGATGCTGACACACCCTCACCAGCCCGGCCCCCGCCCGCAGGCAGGCGCGGGCAGCCAGCACAATGGCCCCCTGCATGCCGCGATTGCCCCCCACCAGCAGTACCTTGCCATAAGAGCCCTTGTGGGAAGCGCGCGGGCGCGGGGTCAGCTGCGTGCTGAGCTGCGGATAATCGATACGCCAGGCAGCGGGCAGCATAGTGTCATCAGGCGTCACACCAAGGGGATCACAGTCGAGCTGGCCGACACAATCCACCCCGTCGCCGGTGAGCATCCCCTGCTTGATACCGATAAAGGTGAGGGTGCGAGTGGCCTGCACCACGGCCCCCATGGCACGGCCGGTATCGCCGTTGAGGCCGGAGGGGAGATCCACCGCCAGCACGGGCACAGCCAAGCCATTGATTGTTGCGACGATCTTTGTCAGTAGTGGCGAGAGGGGCGTGTTGACGCCGGTGCCAAGCAGGGCATCGACCACCAGCTCCGGGGGGGAGTGCTGGTCCTTATCAAACTGCTCGGCCAGCCAGACCCGGCCTCCGGCCGCCAGCCACTCATCGGCGGCCCGTCTGGCATCCCCCTTCAGCTGGTCGGGTGCCCTGGCGGCAATCACCACCACCTCGATGCTAATCTGGCGGGCAAGGCGGGCCAGCACATAGCCATCACCGCCGTTATTACCGGGGCCGACGAAAATCCACCAGCAGCGACTGTCGGGCCAATGCAGGGTGGCATAAGTACGCAGCGCGGCACCGGCTCGCTCCATCAGGGCATAGAGAGGTTGCCCCTCACGCGCGGCCCAGTTGCGCTCCAGTGTGCGGATCTGTTCAGTCTGCCACAGCCCCTGTGGTAAACTGCCCCCCTCTTTTGTGCCCAACGCGCCCCTGATGATCTCTACCATGACGGCTCCCGCCTCTTATCAATCGACCCACGCCAGCAAACGCCGGCCAGGCCAAGCCGCATGAGCGCACCTGACTTCCACCAGCTGGCCCACGATATCAAGCTCTGGGCACGGGAGCTAGGATTTGACCAGGCGGGCATCACCGACACCGACCTGCGTATCGAAGAGCCGAGATTGCAGGCCTGGCTGGATGCGGGCTATCACGGCAGCATGGATTACATGGCGCGCCACGGCATGATGCGCGCGCGCCCCCACGAGCTGCTGCCGGGCACGGTGCGGGTGTTGTCGGTGCGGATGAACTACCTGCCGTTCGAGGCAGGCTTTGCTGCCACCCTGCGCGATCCGACTCTGGGCTATATCAGCCGTTATGCTCTCGGTCGCGACTACCACAAGGTGCTGCGCAACCGTCTCAAACAGCTGGGTGATCGCATCGAAGCGCGCTGCGCCGAGCTGTTTCAAGGCACTGAAGAGGCCTTGGGTGAGTGGCGCCCCTTCGTCGACTCCGCCCCCATCCTCGAGCGGCCACTGGCAGCCAAGGCGGGCCTCGGCTGGGTTGGCAAACACTCACTGCTGCTCAACGAATCGGCTGGCTCCTTCTTCTTTCTAGGTGAGCTGTTGCTCAACCTGCCGCTGCCGCTCGACCAGCCAGTGGAGAAGGAGCAGTGCGGCAAGTGCGTCGCCTGCATCAACATCTGCCCGACCGGCGCCATTGTCGCCCCCTATGTGGTTGATGGCCGCCGCTGCATCTCCTATCTCACCATCGAGAATGACGGCCCTATTCCGGAAGAGTTTCGCCCCCTGATGGGCAACCGCATCTACGGCTGCGACGACTGCCAGCTTATCTGCCCCTGGAATCGCTATGCCGATGCCAGCCCAGAACCCGATTTTAGCCCGCGCCCCAGCCTGCACCGCCCGCCCCTGCTGGCGCTGTGGTGCTGGAGCGAGAGCGATTTCCTCAAACAGACCGAGGGGAGCCCGATCCGCCGCATCGGTTACCAGCGCTGGCGCCGCAATCTGGCGGTCGCCCTTGGCAATGGCCCGGCAACCCCCGAGGTGATCGCGGCCCTGCAACTGGGGCTGACCACCGCCGATCCCATGGTGGCCGAACATATCGAATGGGCGCTGGCCACCCTTGCCCGGCGTCAGGATGAAGAGAACAAGAAGACCCGTTTGCTGATCCGCTGCATCGAAAAAGGTCTGTCGGATCACGCATAAGTGATCTGCCCCTTGCCGGATTACAGCACTTTTTTCATGCTCTGCCGACCTGCAGTGCCCATAACAGCGTGGTCACTGCAAACTGCTCGGCACACAACAAGGACAACACAGATGCATATGTTGGGAGTGGATATTGGAGGCTCAGGGATCAAGGGCTGTCTGGTCGATACCAAAACCGGCGAATTGATTGGCGAGCGCCATCGCATTGCCACACCGCAACCGGCCACCCCGGCCGCCATCGCCCATACCCTCAAGGCGCTGGTCGAACACTTCGACTGGAAAGGACCGGTGGGCTGCGGCTTTCCCGCCACCATCCACAACGGGGTTGCCAAGAGTGCCGCCAACATCGACAAGAGCTGGATCGAAACCGATGCCGAGCATCTGTTTGCCGATGTCACCGGCAAGCCCTGCTATGTGCTGAATGATGCCGACGCCGCCGGTCTGGCCGAGATGCGCTTTGGCGCCGGCAAGGATCGCAAGGGGGTCATCATCCTCATCACGGTCGGCACCGGTATCGGCACAGCCATCTTCGTCAACGGCCATCTGCTGCCCAACACCGAGCTGGGCCATCTGATGCTGGAAGGAATGGTCGCCGAGCACTATTGCTCCGATGCGGCGCGCAAACGGGAAGATCTCTCCTGGAACCGCTGGGGCAAGCGTTTCAACAAGTATCTGGCGCGCCTCGAGTTTCTCTTCTCCCCCGACCTCTTCATTCTGGGGGGCGGCAGCGCAGCCAAGCTGGATAAGTTTGTCGATCGCATCGAGACCCGGGCGCCGCTTATTCCGGCGGCCAGCCTCAATCAGGCGGGCATTATCGGGGCCGCCCTCTACGCGGCCGAGCAGCAGGGCTGACCGACGCTCACTGCAAGTCAGCAGATACCAATGGAAAGGGCTCGGCACTGCTGCCGGGCCCTTTTGTTTTGCGGCCATCTTGCGTGTTTGGTGCTTATCACCCGCTACATGTCGTCGAGTCGATGCACCCCGTGCACCAGCCGAGTCAGGCGGGTCTGCTCCAGCCCGGCCAGATTCTCGAGCAAAGCGGTGGTGGCCGGTGTCGGGCACTCCCGGGCCAGATGACTCAGCTCGCCCACCAGCTGCTCTTCCCAGCGGCATACCTGAGTGACGATATCCTGAGTCTGGACTGATGCCGGCAGCTCGAAGCGGGTAATGGCAGGCAGCATATCCTCGCTGAAACTCTGGTTCAGCCAGGTCTCCCTGACCGCCTCTCCCAGTTGAGCGGCATATTCGTGCAGATGGGCACTGGCCGCATCCTCACGCCCTTGCAGATAGACCAGCAACATCCGGCTCCGTTCGTTGTCCACCTGACTGGTCAAACGCCCGTAACAGAGCCCGAGCTGGTGATGAACCTGTTCAAGATAGTGCAGCAACTCTTTGATCTGTTGGAATCTCATCGCACTGCCCTCCATGCTTGTCAGCATCATCAGTATAAAAAACAAGCGCCACCGACCCAATCCCTATCCGAGCCCCTCTTGCGCTGCATCAAGGTTGACGCCGACAAAGTGGCCGTCAGGTGATCCGGTCGCGAATAGGGAACGATTTGTGCAGCAATTTGTGTAACGATGGAGGAGCATCAGGCTCGATAGCCAATGTGGACAGATACGGGCTGACACACTAATAAAACCAGCATTTACCGTGTATAAACCATCTTTAATTCGGTTATCTGCCGCAGGGACGAAACAGGATCTGGAAGAGCAACAATACCATCCTGATCGTTATCCGCCTGACAGAAATCCTTATCACTTTTTTAGACGTCTAGACGTAAAAACATGCGTTGACACAGCCATCCGGACATCTTAGCATCATCCTCCATGATGACAGAGTAACCCAGTGGAACCTCTGCCCAATTTCCCCGCCTGTAGCGCCCTGTGCTTTAAGGCTGTTAGCACGGAAGAATCCATGATTAAGTTGATCGGTCTCAACAAAGTCTACGGTACAGGCAGTGACGCCGTGCACGCCCTGCGTGATGTGAGTCTGCATGTACCCCAAGGCAAAATTTTCGGGGTGATCGGTGCCTCCGGTGCCGGCAAGAGTACCCTCATTCGTTGTGTCAACCTGCTGGAGCGCCCGACAGAGGGTCAAGTCATCGTTGATGGCCAGGATCTGGTCGCCCTGAGCGAACGGGATCTGACCCAGGCTCGCCGCCAGATCGGGATGATTTTCCAGCACTTCAACCTGCTTGCCTCCCGCACCGTCTCCGCCAACATCGCCTTTCCGCTGGAGCTGGCGGGCTGGAGCAAAGAGAAGAGCCAGCAACGGGTTGCCGAGCTGCTGGCACTGGTCGGGCTGGAAGCCCGTGCCCAGGCCTATCCGTCCGAGCTTTCCGGCGGTCAGAAACAGCGCGTCGCCATTGCTCGCGCACTGGCACCAGCCCCCAAGGTACTGCTCTGCGACGAGGCCACCTCGGCCCTCGACCCGCAGACCACCCGCTCGATCCTGACCCTGCTCAAGGAGATCAACGTCAAGCTGGGGCTCACCATCCTGCTCATCACCCACGAGATGGATGTGGTGAAGGGGATCTGTGACGAAGTGGCCATCATCAGCGACGGCCGTCTGATCGAACAGGGCGAAGTGGCCTGGTTCTTCAGCAACGCCAAAACCCAGCTGGCACGTGACTTCATCCACTCCACCATCCATCTGGAGGTACCGCAGGAGTATCAGGATCGGATGAGCAGTGAGCGGGTGCCGAGCAGCTACCCGCTGGTGAAGCTCGGCTTTACCGGCAGCACGGTCGATACGCCGCTGATCTCCGAGGCGAGCCGCCGTTTCAATATCGACATCAGCATTCTGAGCGCAGACATCGAATACGCCGGAGGCGTCAAATTCGGTTTCCTGCTGGCCGAGCTGTTCGGGGATGAAGCCCAGTGCGAGGCGACCCAGCAGTTCCTCATCGACAACCACATTCAGCTGGAGGTAATGGGTTATGTCCGAAGCCATGATTAATCTGCTCATCACGGCCCTGGGCGACACCCTGATCATGGTGTTTGCCTCCGCTCTATTCGGCTGCCTGCTGGGTCTGCCGCTCGGCGTGGCGCTGCATGTGACCAAAGCCGGCCAGATCCTGGCCAACCCCCTGCTCAACCGTACTCTGGGCATGGTGGTCAACGTGGGTCGCTCGGTGCCCTTTATCATCCTGCTGGTCGCCATCATTCCGCTGACCCGGCTGATTGTCGGCACCAGTATCGGCACCATCGCCGCCATCGTGCCGCTGACTGTCGGTTGCATCCCTTTCATCGCCCGTCTGGTGGAAGGGGCCCTGATGGAGGTGCCGGACGGCCTGCTGGAAGCGGCTAAGGCGATGGGCGCCAAGCCGCTGCAAATTATCACCAAGGTGCTGCTGCCCGAGGCCCTGCCCGGCATCCTCAACAGTGTCACCATTACCCTCGTCACTCTGGTGAACTACTCGGCCATGGCCGGGGCTATCGGTGGCGGTGGTCTGGGGGATGTGGGTATTCGTTATGGTTATCAGCGCTTTGACCCGACCGTCATGCTGGTGACCGTGGTTATCCTGGTAGTACTGGTTCAACTTATCCAGAGCGCGGGTGAGCGCCTGGTCAACAAATGTGATCATCGTTAATCGTCGATTTCTGACAGGAGGTTTTATGAAATTTGGCATCAAATCCGTTGCGGCTGCCCTGCTGGCTGGTCTGGTTCTGGCCGGTTGCGGTCAAAAAGAAGAGAGCAAGGTTCTGAAAGTGGGTGCTATTGCCGGCCCGGAGACCGAACTGGTTGAAGTGGCTGCCAAGGTAGCCAAAGAGAAATACGGTCTGACAGTCGAGGTGGTCAACTTCTCCGACTACGTCACCCCGAACGTGGCGCTGAACGATGGCAGCATCGACGTCAACGCTTTCCAGCACAAACCCTATCTGGATGCGCAAGTACGTGATCGCGGCTTCAAGCTGGTGCCGGTTGGCAACACCTTCGTCTACCCGATTGCCGGTTACTCCAAGAAGATCAAGGCGCTGAGCGAGCTGCAAGATGGCGCCCAGATCGCGGTACCGAACGATCCGACCAACCTGGGCCGCTCCCTGATCCTGCTGGCCAAACAGGGTCTGATCACCCTGAAGGATGGCGCCGGTCTGGAAGCCACCGTGCTGGATATCGCCAGCAACCCGCGCAACTTCAAGATTGTCGAGCTGGAAGCAGCCCAGCTGCCGCGCTCGCTGGAAGATGTGGATCTGGCTATCATCAACAACACCTTCGCCGGTCAGATTGGTCTGACCCCGACCGAAAACGGCCTGTTTGTTGAAGACAAAGAGTCCCCGTACGTCAACCTGATCGTCGCCCGCGACAACAACAAGGATGACGAGAAGGTCAAACAGTTCGTACAAGCTTTCCAGACTGATGATGTCTACAAGAAAGGGTTGGAGCTGTTCAAAGGCGGCCTGGTAAAAGGTTGGTAATTGCTCACTCGGCAAAAAAGGCCACGCAATGCGTGGCCTTTTTTATTGGCGCCGCTATCATATCCGCGAGCACGGCAACACGAACATACTCATAACATGAAAAAATGGTATCTGGCCTACTGCAAGCCAAAAGAAGAGGCCCGCGCCCGCGCCCACCTCGATGCCCAGGGTATCGAATCCTATTACCCCATGGTGGAGATCGAGAAGCTGCGCCGGGGCAAGCGAGTTCCGGTACGGGAACCCATGTTCCCCAACTATCTGTTTATCTTCGTTGATTTGGAAGAGGTGACACCGGTCACCCTGAAATCGACCCGCGGCATCAGCCGGATCATCCACTTTGGCAGTGAATGGACCCCCATCAGCAGCAAGCTGGTCTATCAGCTGATGAGCCGCGATGATAGCGACGAGGCGAGAGCCAGCTACGCCAGCCTGCCCTGCTCGGGCGACAAGGTGCTGATTGAAGAGGGGCCGTTGGCAGGCTTCGAAGCCATCTATATGGAGCCGGATGGAGAGAAACGGGCGATTTTGCTGGTCAGCCTGCTCAACCGGGAGACCACCAGCAGCTTCGACAACCACACCTTCAGACGTCTGGACTAAACCCACGGGCCAGACGGCCCGGTGAATGGCAATAGCAATGGCGGGATGATCCCGTCATCTCACGCATCAAGATCAAAGCGTGCGATGACCGCCTTCAGCTTGCCGGTATCGCCAGCCAGTCTGGCTACGATCTCCTCCCCCTGCTGACTACGCTGACAGGATTGCCGACTGAGCGCGGCAATGTCGTCGACCGTCCCGGATACCTCGGCGGCCACCCGCGACTGCTGCTCGGTTGCCACAGAAATGGCCTCCAGCTGGCCCGACAGCGACTGTACCAGCTGGTTCATGGCACTCAGGGTATCGGTCACCAATCCAACTGCATCCCGCCCTTGCTCCACCAACCGGGTTCCGCTGCTGACGGTACTTACCGTCTGGCGAGTCTGCTGGGAGATGGCCGCAATAGTCTGGCTGATCTCGGCGGTGGATTGATGGGTGCGGGTTGCCAGCTGGCGAACCTCATCTGCCACCACCGCAAAACCACGCCCCTGCTCGCCTGCCCGCGCCGCTTCTATCGCCGCATTGAGTGCCAGCAGATTGGTCTGCTCGGCTATAGTGGCGATCACCTCGGTGATCTGCCCCACCTGTTCACTCTGATGCTCCAGCAGCCCCATGGCTTCGTTGGCCTGTCCAATCATGGCGGCAATCTGCTGCATGGTATCGCTCATTCGTGCCAGCGCAGCCTCTCCCTGAAGGGTCTGCTGCTTCACCTGATGGGCACCATCCGCCACACCGGCAATGTTGCCAGCCACATCACGAGCACTCACCGACATCTGATCGATAGCCGCCGCCACCGCATCAACCCGCTGATCCTGCTCCGTCAGATCCGCCACTATGGCTCTGGTGGTGCTGCCCACATCGAGACAGGCCACCTCGACCTGCCCCACTGCGCCCTGCAACTCCCCGACCAGATGATGTAACTGGGCAGACATCCGGTTGATGGAACCAGTCAATTCTCCCAACTCATCCTGCCCTGTGATTGGCAAGGGCTCGGCCGCCAGCCGGCCATCCGCAACCTGCCCCGCCCGGGTCACCAGACAGGCAATGTCACGGGTCAGACGGCGACTAAAGAGCCATGCGACCACCATGCCAAGCACGATGGCACTGCCGGTAGCCAACAGCAGTGTCTGGTTGATGGCCCTCCCGGCTCCGGTCATCTGCGCCGAAATCTGATCCACCTCGGCACGGGTTTTCCCCACCTGCTGGACCAACTGCTCGCTGAGGCTGGACTGCATCGGCTCGATGTCGGTGGCCATCAGGTAGTTTGCCTGATCCCAATCCGGTGCCTGGCGCTTCTCGATCACCTGCCCCACCAGCTCGGAGAAAGGGGTCGCCATCTCTTCAAACAGCTGCCAGAGGCTCTGCTGGGTGTCGGTAAAGAGCGCGGCTTGCTGTTTAACCTCAGCCACACGCTGCTGATGAAACTGGTAGTAATCCTGATACTTGCTGCGGTATTCGGGGTCACCTGAGATAAGAAAATCCCGCAGGGCAGAGAGGGCGTTGGCGAGGCTGTTGTAGGCATCCCCCACCTGTTTGAGCAGCATGCGGCGATCGCCGGAGAGTTGATCCTGCGGAGTGCCAACTTCTTCATTGGCAAAAGATTGCAGCTGATCGAGCGCAGCCTCCGCCAGCGGCCCCGCTTCCTGCAGCATCAGGGTGTGAGCGGGCAGATTCTCTTCGCTCTGAGCGATAGTCCACACCTTCTCCTGATGGCTTTTGAAGGTCTCGAGAGACTTGGCGAGCGCCGGACTGAACGCCTGATGGGCAATAGCCTGCCAGGCCGACTCCCACTCCTGCTTGAGGCGGGAAGCCTGAGCCGGATCCTTGCCGAGGATCAGATAGCCACGCAAGGCAGAAACGGTGGCAACCAGTGCCTTCTGGCTCGCCTCATCCCGCTGCAAAGCGGGCAGCGCCTGCTCCAACAAGGTGTGTTGGGCCTGATTGATCTGGGTCAGCCGGTAATAGACCAGCGTGGAGGAGAGCAGGATCAGCAGGTTGATAAAACCGAAGCTGAGCAGCAACTTGCTTGAGATTTTCATGAACATCCTTGTTCAAACGGAGGGATCCAGCCAACAGAATCAGATAGATATCAGTGTAGGCAATCTATCTTGCCAAGTCCGGTGCCAATTAGCCAATTCACTGCGCGGCATCGGGCGGGCAGAGAAAAATCCCTGACAGAGGTCGCAACCGAGTTGGGCCAGCACTCGCCAGGTTGCCTCATCCTCTACCCCTTCCGCCACCGACTTCAGCCCCAGCTTGCGGGCCAACTCGATACTGGACTCGATAATAGCCAAACGTGACGGATCGGCATGGCAGCGATCGACGAAGGAGCGATCCAGCTTGAGTTCGGTGAACGGCAACAGTGCCAGCTGCTGCATCGAGGAGTAACCGGTACCAAAATCATCGATGGAGAGGCCAAAGCCATGCATCCTTAGCCGGGTCAGCACCTCCAGAGACTTGCCCAGATCCTGTACGAATGCGCTCTCGGTCACCTCCAGAGTGATAAGCTCCGGATTGATACTCCAGCGCTTGCACTGATCAATCAATAAGTTGCAAAGATCCCCTTCAATGAGTGAGGTGGTGGAGAGGTTCATCGACAGATTGAGTGACAACCCGGTTTCCTCCCATAAATGGCCATCACTCAGAGATTTGCTGATGATCACCTCGGTCAACGGATCGATAAGCCCGTTGTGCTCCGCCAGTGAAATAAAACGCCCGGGTGGGATCAGGCCAAACTCGGGGTGTTGCCAGCGGGCCAGCGCCTCCATCCCGACCCATTCGCCGGATGCAAAACTCACCTTGGGCTGATACCAGGGCAACAATTGATCTTGTTCGATCGCCAGACGCAACTCATCGAGTCCTATTCTGTGCCCCTCTTCCTCCCTGACGGGTTCCTGTCGGGGTGACCAAGCCTGGATAAGCCGCTGGAGCTGCTGCGGCGTTGAGGGTTTCTCTATGCGACCAAGCACCTGCAAGCCATAAGCGGTACTCATGCGCAATACGGCTTCGACCACATCCCCCTCAAGCGCGCTGGAGAGGATAATGCCGCCCTGAAAACCACCCAGCGACAGGCGGCGCAACAGCGCCATGCCATCCATTCCGGGCATTCGCAGATCACAAAACAGGATATCGACGTTGTGTTGCTGGCTAAGCGCCAACGCCTCGACACCATCAACCGCTTCCAGCAGATTCTGGTAACCCAGGCTGCGGATCTGGTGCAGCAGCGCCTTGCGCTGAAATCCATGGTCTTCCACGACCATGATGACCAACTCATGTTGTGCTTTTTTCATCGAGCCATAATCCAATGTCGTGGGCAATCGCCGTCATCAACCTCTGCACAGTGCTGACAAGATCGTCAAGCTCGTCGAGCCGCTTCAATCGCGCAGCCGATTCCAGCATGGCAGCCTGGCTGGCAAGCTCCTCCAACCCGACCATTCGGGCAGCCCCCTTGATCCGGTGGGCGGTATCTACCAAGGCGCTGGCATCATGACAAATCAGTGCTGCCATCATGGCCTCGCCATCCTGCCGGTTGGAATCGAGATACTCCACCGCCATGGCTCGCGCGGTCAGCTCGTCACCAAACAGCGCCAACCAGCGCTCAGCCTGAGTGCCTGTAACCCCATCAACTGGAGCAACCGCGCTTCTGGTTGGCGTCCTCTCTGCCAGCCAGTGGGCCAGCATCTGGCGCAAGATATCCAGCGGGTAGGGCTTCAGTAGCATGTCACTCATGCCAGCCTCTACCATACGAGCACTCGCCTCTTCCGACGTATCTGCCGTTACCCCTATGATAGGAGCCGTCACTCCCGCAGCCCGCAGCGCCTTGGTCAGGGTATAACCATCCATCACCGGCATATGGCAATCAGTCAACAGCAGGGAGAATTGCTGCCCCTGCCAGGCCCGCAGAGCCTTCTCGCCATCTTCCACAACCTGAGCCTCGATACCAAGAATGGCCAACTGCCGTGCCAGCAAGGCACGATTGACCGGATGATCATCGGCCACCAATACTTTGCCACCCAGCTTCTCTGCAAGCGCAGGGAGGAGAGGTGTGACCCGCTCCTGTAGCAATTCGTGGCAACTCTCCAGCAGAAGATCCGGATAGAGAGGAGATAGACCCAGGCGCCACCATTTCTGTTCACCAATCCGACCCCGTAACGCCTCATCGGGTGACGCTATGATCCCCTTCAGCGCAGAGTGTTGCAGCCAGCTTTGCCATTCCCCCCCCAACGCTTGCTCAAGCCACCGTTGATCGGCCAACAGCAACCCTTCCAGTGAGCGACTGAGCTCACTGGCCCCCAAGTACCTGAGCTTGGCCCCCTGCCGTACCATGGCCGCTTCGAGGTTGGTGTCATCGCTGAAGAACCACCATTCAGTGTCAGCCAGAGCAGGGGGATCCCACTGCGGATTGGTAAGCGGTACGGTAAAACGGAAGCAGGAGCCCTCTCCTGCCTTGCTGGTCAGTGTCAGTGCCCCCCCCATTTTGCACACCAGCTGTTCACAGATTGCCAACCCCAGTCCGGTGCCACCAAAACGACGGTTGATATCTGACTCCACCTGCTCAAAAGGCGTGAACAGCAGCGCCTGCTTCTCTTCGGCGATCCCTATACCGGTGTCACTGACACTGATGGTCAGTTGCTCGCTCAGGTAGCTGACCCGGATAGTAATCCCCCCTTGTTCGGTAAACTTCACCGCATTGTTGAGCAGGTTGGAGATGACCTGACCGATACGCACCCCGTCGATGTCGGCCCAATCCGGCACATGATACTCCCACTCCAGCACCACGTTGAGCCCCTTGTTATGAGCCAGTGCCGCATGGCCACGAATGGCATCGCAGATCACCGTTTGCAACCGGCTGCTCTGGTAATTCAACTGCAACTGACCCGCTTCTATCTTGGAGAAATCGAGGATGTCATTGACCAGATAGAGCAGGTTGTTGGTCGAGGTGACCACATTGCGCACCATAAAACGCTGGTCGTCGTTGAGCTCGCTCATTTGCAGCAATTCGAGCATGCCATGCATGCCTGAAATGGGAGTGCGCAGCTCGTGGCTCATGGTTGCCAAAAAGCGGCTGCGAGCCTGCATCGCCTGCTCGGCATAGGCGCGAGCTTCGCGCAGCTCATATTCCTGTTGCTTGAGGGCCGTAATGTCCTGAATGACCCCATTGAGGATCAGCGCCTGCTGCTCCTGTCTGACAAAGTTGCCACGTACTTGCAGGTAGCGATCTCCCTCAGGTCGCTCCACCTTGACCTCCAGATCGAGGGGAGCCAGAGTCTCGGCATGATTGGCCACCTTGCTGACAAAATCCTGGAGCGCCTCTTCGGTAAAGCCAAATACCTCACCACCCGATTCGGCATTGAACAGGTCCTGCCGGGAAGCCCCGAGGATCTCGCTGGCCCCCTGAGAAGCATACAAAAACCTCCCTTTGCCGGGTCCTTGCCACAAATACTGATAGACCACCCCAGGCATGCTGTCGGTAATCTGGGTAAGGCGATTTTCAGCCTGACGGGCGCGCTCCTCCGCCTCCTTGAGCCGGCTCACATCGGTCAGTACCGTCAACACCCCCTGCATATTGCCATCCGGATCTCTATAGGGGCGTTTGGCATAGATAACATGGCAGGTCGTGCCATCGGCTCGCAGGTTGCTCCCGGCCCCCTCCAGATCCTGGCCGGTCTGCCACACCAAACGCTCTTCTTCCAACACACTGTTTCTGAGTGCCTCGGGCATGTTTTGCAGCTCCTCACTACTACTGCCAGCACCGAGGAAAGCATCGCGATAGGCCTGATTGCACAAGGTGATCCGCTGCTCGCTATCACGTAGCACCACCATGGTTGGCAGTGAGTTGAGCAAGGTCTGCACAAACAGCAACTGTTCGTTCAGCTTGTCCTCTGCGATTTTCCGCTGCGCAATCTGGCGACGCAAACTGCGAGCCCAGAGCATCACCAGTAAACCGCTGACGAGCAAGGCGCCCCCCCCCTATGGCCAACCACTTGTAAATCAGGGTGTAATCAGACTCGATATTGACCGACACATTGAGCCAGCGCCGTTCCAGCAGTTGCCATTCCTCATCCGTAATGGTCAGCAGCAACTTATCCATGATTCGGAGCAACTCGGGCTGAGCATTATCGACGGCCATGCTGATAGGTACGGAAAATTCGGGAGAGCTCAGCACCACCTGATACTTCTCATTGAAACCCTTCATCGCCTGCTGTCCCAGATTGGTCATGGTCAACAGCACATATTCGGCTCGCCCGGTGTCAAGCAAGGTCAGTAAATCGGCATCCTTGCCCACTTCGATAATATTGGCGCCCAGCGCGTGAATGAGAGAGGCTTCGTAAGAGCCCGTCACACCACCAATCAGACGCCCTTTCAGCTCGGCCAGCGATTTCAGCGGGCGGGCACCGTGTCTGGCTACGACATAGCTGTCGAACTTCAGATAGGAGGAGGTAAAAGAGGCAAAGGACTGACGATCCTTGAGCGGTGTCATCAAGGGAATAAGGTCCACTTTGTGCTCTTTCAGCAGTTTAAGTGACTCCTGCCAGGTATTTGTCGACGCCAGCTCAAAGCGGATCCCGGAGCGCAGACTCAATAACTTCATCAGGTCTGCCGTATAGCCATGCAATTCACCTTCGTCATCGATTTCACTGATGCCGGCAAATCCGGGGGCAACGGCGAACTTGATCACCTTGTTTCTCTGTTTCAGCCAATTGGCCTCATCTGGTTCCAGCAACAGACCTGCGTTGGCGCGTTCATTTTTCTGATGCAACCGTAATCGTGAGTCTGCAACAGGTATCCGTTGATATGCCTGCCAAAGCCTCTCGCTCAGCTCTGGCTGGCGGGAGCTGGTCGCCATCGTCAGCGTACTGCCAGAAAGCCACCCAGGAGCGACAACCCCCATTGATGCAGGCATTCTCTCCATCTTGAGGGAAACAATGGGTTCCAAATCAAGATATGCATCGACAGCCCCCAGCTTGACCATATAGGTCGCCTCGTTACGGCTCTCCAGCTCAGTTACATCAGAGATCCCCAAACGATCCAACTCATTGCAACTGCCAAACCCGCGAATACAGACCCAGCGTAACTTGCGCGCCTGATCCAGGGTCAATCGCTGATCCGGGGTATGCATTAAAATGGAGCGAGCATAAGAACCGATACTGCCAATAGGGTTTATCCCCTTCAATTCAAGAGCATTACGTTCGACCCCGATTAATGCATCAATCTGGCCGCCTTGGAGAGCAATCTGGGCATCCACGTAGGAGTTGTAGGGGATATAACGCAATGACACGCCCATTTCGGCTGCAATGCGCGAGGCCAGCTCCTTGAGCGGACCGGCATAACGCTGGTTGGGGAGTTGATAGATGAAAGGGAGATAGCCGCCACGGGGAACCCCGACCAGCAGCTCCTTTTGTGCGGAGATTTCGTTGCTTGTGCTCTCATCTTGCGGTTGGGGAGCCGCAACAGCCAACATGCCCGAAAGCAACAGCAAAATGGGAAGAAAAAGCTGACGAAAGAGTGGCATAAGGTCTTGTCCTGATAAGTAAAACAGATAGGGCTGCCACCTCTAATCTTGCAGATCCTGACGACGCAAGGCGAGAAAACAATCACAGCTGTTACAAAGAGGGCGGAGAGGATAATACTGAGTCACCAACATGTGAACCTGGAATCAACCATAAGATGGAAAAATGGCAGGCATGCAGCCTGCCATTTCACTAGCGAGGGGGATCTTATTCTCCCCCTCGCGATCAGGTTATTCGATTCCCGAGGCGGAAGCCAGTTTGATACTCCCGCTCGCGAACGAGGGCGATTTGACCCTGATATCCTTCCAGCCCGATATCCCTGAGCAGGGCGGGTGACAGATTGACCTGCACGAGACGACGCTCGACCCGGGCAATCCTTCTCTGGACCAGGGATTCAACACTGCGCAGTAAAACCAGTTCGATAGACATGACATTCTCCAGTTGAACATGCGGTTCTCCCGGAGAAAGTGGATATCACCCTGCGGGACGAACCGCGGGTGATAAAAAGACAGGGGTTACCTGTTTACGCCACGCGGTAAAAGAGCACGAGATTTCACGCCGCACGCAGTGCCGCGAGAGAATGCAATATTGAGCATCAGATGTTGCATTTTCGTCTCCTTACCGAGTAAAAGTTGAACAGGTTGCAGAAGTCTAAAAAATATCCGAATTTAAAACAAGCCTCTTGCGACTCCTTTTTAAACGTTTTTACGGCATTTTATGCTGCCCGACAGGGAGCTTGGGGCATCAGATCCCCGAGAGTAGCCGGTACTCTTCCAGTACATAGGTATCCGTCATGCCGCTGACATAATCGAGCAGCAGCCGCACCCGGTAATACCACTCCTGCTCGTTCTGGCAGGCAAAGCGCGGATCCGGGGTGGCGATCGCCAATCGATAGGCCTTGAGATGGCGGGCCGAGAGACGGTGATAGAGGCGGCGCGCAAAGAACAGCGCCTGACTCCCCTCCCCGGCCAGCAGACGGGCAAACTGTGGCGCTGGCAGCGCCAACAGGCAGGCATAACTGGTCAGCACCCCACGCAGCGCCGCATACCCCTCCAGCTCAAGCGCTTCCACCTCGGGGCGCATAAAGACCAGCTCGCGGGCCACCCGCTTGAGGATATCGAGCACCCGCGCCGCCGGCGCCTGACCGTGCAGCAGCGCTTGCGGATAGGATCCCTGCAAAATGGCCTGATGTTCGCTGACATAGCTCTGCGCCGCCAACGCCACCAGATCCCGGGTCAACAGCTGGCGAAAACGGGGGAAAAAGCCCCGACCACTGGCAAGCGCCTCATCCAGCAAGGTGCCCATGTAGTCACTCTGGTCAGCAGCTCGCAGTGCCGCCAGCAGTTCACCCTGAGTCAGGATCCTCCGATCTACCGCATCTTCCAGGTCGGCGATGCAGTAGGAGATATCATCGGCCGCCTCCATGATGTAGACCAGCGGATGACGACAGCCGGGGGCCAATCCCAGACTCTGGCCGAGGGCACGGTAGAGCGGCTGCTCGCTAAAGAAGATGCCCCGCTTGCTGCTCCAGCCATGATGCTGGCCATAGCTCACGCCGGGTTGCGGCTGCTGCGGGTATTTGCAGAGCGCCGCCAATTGTCCGAGCGTCAGGTTGAGCTCGTGCAGGCTGTGCACCAGTCGCAGACTCTGGGCATTACCATCAAACAGTTGCAGGTCCTGACGCAATTCCGCCCACTGGGCCGAAGGGGGCTGCGCCAGCACCTGCTGATAGAGGGGATCGAGCATCTCGCCGAGCCACTGGCTCATCACCTGCTCGCCAAAGTGGCCAAACGGCGGGTTGCCCACGTCATGAAGCAGGCAGGACATCTCTACCAGATTGATAAACGCCCCTTCACAGACCATCCCGGCAGGCAAGGCGGCCAGAATGCGGCGGCTGATCTGGCGACCGGTCTCCTGCACCTCCAGCGAGTGGGTGAGGCGGCTGCGCACCGAGGCCTTCACATCGAGCGGAAAGACCTGGGTCTTCTGTTGCAACCGGCGCACCGGTGCTGCCTGCACGATACGGGCGCGATCCTGCTCGGTCGCCTCCAGCAGATCCTCGTCCCCCCAGGAGTGGATGCGCGCGGGGGTAATCAAACGGCTATACATCTCGCAGCTCCTTGCCAGCAACTTCCATCAGACTCAAGACAACCTCCAGCCTCAAGACAGCAACCAGCGCCGCAGACGGGCGATATCGCCCGGATATTCCCGGCGCAGCGTCTCAATCCAGTCTTCCACGTTTTCCCACCAGGCGGGATGATCCGGGCTCTGGATCAGCTGGGCCGTCTGCTGCAAACGGCGCAGGCCAATGGAGCCTGCCGCCCCTTTTATCTTGTGTGCCTCTTCCACCACCCCAGCTTGATCCTTGGCAATCATGTTGGAGTCGAGCACCGCCATGTAGTCCGGCATCATCTTCTCGAACAGCTCAACGCTGGAGAGCAGCACCGGCTTGCCCACGGTATCGGCGTAATCGGTGAGGAAGGGCAAGTCCAGTAGCGCATCCTGATTGCCCGCATCCGCCTGCTCGTCCGCTTCATCCTCGGCCAGACCGGCAAACAGGTGGCCAATCACCTCCCGCACCGCTTTGGAGCCAAGCGGCTTGTTGATCACATCCTGCATGCCGTGATCCCGGTAGTACTGGCGATCGCCGGTGGAGTTGGCGGTGAGCGCCACCATGGGTGGCAGGCTGTCGCCATAA
The DNA here is from genome assembly GCF_001728955.1 of Aeromonas sp. DNP9. Lineage (NCBI taxonomy): Bacteria > Pseudomonadati > Pseudomonadota > Gammaproteobacteria > Aeromonadales > Aeromonadaceae > Aeromonas > Aeromonas sp. DNP9. The sequence continues at coordinate 55,634 of NZ_LYSQ01000023.1, forward strand.
CGCTCCAGCAGGGTTTTCGCCACATCGAAGCCGGTCATGTCCGGCAGCTGGATATCGAGCAAAATGAGGTCGAAATCATCCGGGTTGGCCATCGCCAACGCCTGGGTGCCGTCCCGTGCCACCTGCACCTGATGACCCAGCTTGCCCAGCAGGGCGCAGGCCACCGTCACGTTGAGCTCCACATCCTCCACCAGCAGGATATCGAGGGAGGGCATCTCCTCCTCCTGCTCTGGCAACACAGGCTCGGCGCAAGCTACCTCCAGCTCGGCGGTAAAGCAGGAGCCTTCGCCCGGATCGCTGTCCACATAGAGCTGGCCGCCCATCGCCTGCACCAGCTGACGGGAGACCGCGAGGCCAATGCCGGTGCCGGTGGCGTGCTTCTTGCCCTGCACCTGATAGTACATGGCGAAGATCTTCTCCTGCTGGGCACGCGGGATGCCGATGCCGGTATCCTCCACCTCGAAGTGCAGGGCCAGCTTACCCGGCTCATCGGCGGGATGGGAGAGACAACGCACGGTGACGCCCCCCTCATCGGTAAACTTGACCGCATTGCCCACCAGATTCCACAGCACCTGACGCAGGCGAGTACCGTCAGCCATCACGAATTGCGGCATGTCGCCATCCCGATCGAAATGGAGATAGAGCCCCTTCTGCTCCGCCTGAATGCGCGACAGGGTCTCCAGCTCGTCGAGGAAGGCAGGCAGGTCGATACGGGTTGGCGCAATTTCGAGGCGACGGCGATCGAGCTTGTCCAAGTCGATGATGTCGTTGAAGATATTGCCAAGGGTCACCGCACTCAGGTGAATGGTCTTGAGCTGCTGATGCTGGCTCGGGTCGAGTGGAGTATCCATCAGCATCCGGCTTAATCCCACGATGCCGTTGAGCGGGGTGCGCAACTCGTGGCTGATGGTGGAGATGAAGGTGGTCTTGTCGCGGCTCGCCTTCTCCAGTTTGTCCTGATACTGCTTGCGCTCGGTGATGTCGCGGCCAAAGCCGAGCAGGCCAAGTCGCTTGCCGAAGCGGTCGAAGAAGGGCACCTTACGCAGCTCGAAGTAGGCTTTGCGGCCATCGGGATACTCCAGCCACTGCTCGTAGGTGAGCGGCTCGTTGCTGGCAAAGACCTGCTTGTCGGTCTCCACCACCTTGTTGGCAATCTCCTGCTTGTAGACATCGAACGGGGTCAGACCAATCAGCTCGGCCTCCACCTTGCCGGTCAGCTCCTCCATGGCGCGGTTGCAGCCGGAGAACTGCTCATCCTCGTTGCGGTAGTAGACCAGATCCGGGGAGCAGTCGATAAAGGAGCGCAGCAGCGCGGTGCGCTCCCCCAGATGGAGCTGGGCTTTCTCCCGCTGGAACACTTCGTTCTCGAGATCCTCGATAGCCTGCAGACGCAGACTCTCGGCCCGGTTGGTCTCGGCCATCTGGGCGTTGAGGCGGCTGATGTTCTCCTGCAGCTGGGTATTGAGCTCCAGATCCCGCTCGCGCATATCTTGCAGCTTGCGCACCATCCGGCTCAGTCGCTGACGGGAATCCTCCAGCTGATCCACCACGATGGAGAGAAAATAGACCGCCCAGGGGGTCACCAGCAGGCCAAAAAACACCGAGCGAACGAAGTCGATCACATCGATATTGCCACGCAAGAACAGGGTCACCCCCATCTGGATGGCGACCGCCAGCACGATAATGCCCGCCGCCAGGAACATGCTGAAGCGCACCAGTCCCAGCTTGGTCATCAGATCGACATAATATTGCGCCCAGGATTTAATCTGTTTCATCTTATTATTTTCCCCCGATATTCGCGGTACAGAATACCAGCACACTAGATTGAACTCTTCTTATCTCGCACAATTAATTAACGATTCGCCGAATCAAATGAGTGGGTTAGGATAATTGGCAATATTGAGTCAGTTACCATTAAGGTTTTTTCTTTATACTCACCGGCCGAAAAATTCATACCCGTTTAATTTAGGAGTTATCTGATGCGTAACATCACCTTGCTAGGCCTGGGCCTGCTGGTCGCAAATAGTGCTTATGCTGATTTGGGCGAAATTCCCAAGGAGTCTGGCTGGTCCGGTTTCCTGCTTGGCGGGGTCAGTGTCATCAATTACGAATCGAATTTTTATAGTGGTGATGATGAAAACCGCCGCCTGAGTGGACTGGGCAGTCCCGAGAGCAGCTCCGCCGTTGCCCCGCTGCTCAACGCAGATATCCGCTACACCTTTGCCGATACCCGCACCCAGGTCTTCCTCGGTAACCTGATCCAGGATGCCATCCGTTTCGACTTCACCCAGCAGCTCGGTATCCGTCAGGAGATGAGCGACAAGGGCATCGTAGCTGGCTCCGTGGTCTTTAATGCCATGCCGACCGAGCAGTGGAGCGATCCCTTCGCCGTAGGCGTTGATCGCCAATCGACCGATATCAAGTCAAAAGGGGTGCGCTTCGCCTGGGACAGCATCTGGGGTAGCAACTTCAATGGCAGCCTGACCACCCGCAACATCGAGGTGGATGAGGAGCGCAGCGGCAGCCAGTACGGCGCCGATACTGCCGCCAAGCTGGATCGCAACGGCAAAATCCACGCCCTCGACCTCTCCTACAAATGGCAGCTGGCCCCCGGGCAGATGCTGGAGCCAGCCTTTATCTACCGCCAAGCCGATCTGGATGGCAGCGCCCAAAGCTACAAGAGCAATGGCCTGCAGTTGACCTACGGCATGCGCGCTTCCCAGTGGTCTTTCGTCAGCAACGCCTATCTGGGTCAGACCAAATATGATGAGGCCAACCCGATCTTTGGCCAAAACGCCGACTCCGACGAGTTTGCCCTGACCGGCACCTTCTTCTGGCACCGCCTGTTCGGTATTGCGCCGCTCTCCGCAACCTTTACCGCTGGCTACGCCAAGTCCGATTCCGACATCAACTTCTACGATTCTGAATCCGTGATGTTCAACACCGGCCTGCTCTACAACTTCTAACGACGGTTGTGCGCACCGATACAACAAGGCCACCCGAAGGTGGCCTTGTTGCTATCCGGCGTTTGCCTCAAATACCCAGGGAGTCGAGCAGATCGTCGTGATCGTTGGCGACCGGGGCCGCAGCCTGAGCCGGCTTGGCGGCATCCTGCTTGGCCTGGGCGATCAGCGCATCGGGATCCAGCTCTTCATGCTCCATCCCCTCATTGTGGATGCGGATGAACTCGGTTTTGTCCATCGCCAGCTCCAGATAGAAGATGTTGTTGCGGGCGGTGAAGAAGGTGACGCGGCGGGACTCCGGGCTGTCGAGATTGGTATCGACGCTCAGCATCACCTGCTTGTTGAGGGCCAGCATCTTCGGCTGGTTCTGGGTGATGTGGGTCTGCAGATCCCGGCCCACCTTGACGGTAAAGCTGCCGACGATCTGGTTCATCAACTCGCCCATCACATTGCTCACCTCGTCAGAGGTGTGGGAGATAGCGAGATCCTCTTTGGAGAGTCCCATGCTGAGCATGTAGCTCTCGTACAGCTCCATGGCGGCGGCGGCGGAGAAGTTGATCACCACCAGACCGGAAAAACCGCCATCGAACAGCACGAAACAGCCGATATCCGGCTTGAGGCAGGTCTTGCTGATCCGCTGCACCATGCCGGAAAACCGCACCTGACTCATGGTCGCGGCACTCAAAACGTCCGTCACCGAGTTGCACAGGCTGAGCAGCACATCCTCTGTGGTCAATACGGCATCGTCATCGGATCTTGTCACTATCATGGGACCTTCCTGAACATCGAAAATGGGCTTATCTATACCATAACTCTAACAGATGGCGCGGCCCGGAGACTGAAATAGCGACACGCCTCTCAGTTGACTCCGTTATCAGCAGCCACAGGGGTGAAACCGCTCAGCTTGGCGAGTCGGGCACGCCATATATCGACCTGCTTGGCCAAAACTTGTGGCTCATAAGGCACGACCGGATGAGCTCCCCAGATGGGGCCGGGCCAGGCGCGATCCGTCGCAAAGCGGGCGACATGGTGAAGGTGGAGTTGCGGCACCAGATTGCCCAGCGCCCCTATGTTGATCTTGTCCGGGCTGAGGGCCTGTTCCATCAGGGCGGCGACTGCGCAGGACTCCTGCATCAGCTGTTGCTGCTGCTCCGGCGCCAGATGGTGAATTTCCCGCAGGTTGGCTACTCGCGGTACCAGGATCAGCCAGGGATACTGGCTGTCTTTGGCCAGCAAGACACGGCAGAGGGGCAGATCCCCGAGCCACCGGGTATCTGCCTGCAGGCGTGAATGCAATTCAAACATGAAAACCTCGTTGAGTACGATGAACAGTGCGCCTGAAAAAGGAGTGTCCACGTTACTGCAACGGGCAGAAAACTTAAAGCTGCGGCACGGCCCAACTGATAAAGCGCTTGCGCAGGGCCGGATCGGCCTGAAGGAACAGCTGCTGCAACTGCCCTTCCAGCTCGCTGGCTGCCACAACGGGTTGGCCCCCACTGGATAGCGTAGCCGTTGGTTGTGTAGGCACAGCGACGGCCGTCAGCGCCGCCTTGCCGCCGCTGCGGTTGTATTCAGCCAGTTTGCCGTTCCAATCCACCCCAAGCAGCATGCCGCTGGTCGCCAGCACATCCTGCTGGATGGCAAGCGCGCGGCCATTCTCCTGCAACTCCACCACAGGAGCCTTGGCATAGGCCTGCATCCCCCGCTCGTCTCCCGGTACGCTGGCCGTCAGCTGCAAATGCTGATTGCTGCCCTGATAGCGCACCACCTGCGGCTCGGAGCGTACCTGCCGATCATTCTCGCTGCTGCTGCGACTGGGGATCACCCCCTCGAAGCGCACCAGCAGTTGCTGCTCGCCATCCGCCAGGGTGGCATGCTGCTCGTCCTGCAAGGTGCCGTTGCTCACCGCGAGGATGCGGAAATTCTCCGGCACCTTCACTTCCACCATGGCCTGCACACTGCCAGCCCCCAACACTGCACAGAGCAGCACAAACCCGGTCAACCCTCTATTGCTCTTCATTCCCGCTGATCTTCCTGATGCCGATGATGGGCGCAGGGTAGCAGCCGAAGATGACAGAAAAATAACGCCGCTCAGAGCAGGTAGTGGGGTCGCTCGGCAAACCACTGGGCCAGCACCTGCTTGAACAGCCTGATCTTGCGCGGCACCCGCCGCTGCTGGGCATGCAGTACATGGAGCTGATGCAGCCCGCTCTGCCACTCGTCGAGCACGGTCACCAGCTCTCCTGCCGTCAGCTGCGATTCCACCAGCATCAGCGGGCACTTGGCATAGCCCATACCGGCGCGCGCCAATTGCAACACAGTGCTGTAGTGGTTTGCCCGTACCTTGCCCTGCACCAGAATGTGGGCCTCTTCCCCCTCACGGATAAAGTGCCACTGCTCCCAAGCCGGATTGTGTCCCTGCAACAGGCAGCTGCGCCCGCTCAGCTCATAGGGAGTGGCGGGACGCCCCTCTCGCGCCACCAGTGCGGGGCTGGCCACCACCACATCCTTCAGCCGCCCCAGCGGCAGGGCCACCAGATTGTCCGGCACCTCGTTCATGGCGCGCAGGGCGATGTCGTTTTCCCCCTGACTCATGTCGACCATCTGGTTGGTGAAGTTGAGCTCCACCTCCACTCCCGGGCAGAGCACGGCAAAGCTGGCCAGCAGCTCGCTCACCATGCGATCGCCGGTACTGACCGGGCAGGTAAAACGCAGCCGTCCGCCATCCTCTTCGGTCAGCGCCTGAATATCCAGCTCCGCTTGCCGCGCCAGCGCGAAGATCTCCCCCGCCTGCTGGTAGAGGGTCTTGCCCGCCTCGGTCAGACTGAGGCGGCGGGTGGTACGCTGCAACAGTTGTGCATTGAGGGAGGTCTCCAGCGCGCTGACATGGCGGCTCAGCATCCCCTTGCTGACCCCCAGCGTATCGGCAGCAGCCGAGAAACTGCCGCGCAGCACCACTTCGTAAAAGCTGGCCAGATGGGTGATATCCATCATTAGCTCCAATATGGAAACAATGGGTTTATTTTACGCGCTTTTTCGCATTTTCTGTTGCGCTAGAATCGATACATCCCAACCAGGAGTGATGCAGATGAAAATTGTGATTGTGGGTGCCTCCGGCACCGTCGGCTCCGCGGTCAGTGAACTGCTTGCCAAAGATCATCAGGTGATCCGGGTCGGCCACAGTCGTGGCGATGCCACGGTCGACATGCGCGATCCCGCCTCCATCAAGGCGCTGTTTGCCCAAGTAGGCCAGTTTGATGCGCTGGTGGTGGCCAGCGGCAGCGTGGCCTTCAACGGCCTGACCGAGATGACCGACGAGCAGTGGCAGGTGGGACTGGAGAGCAAGCTGATGGGCCAGATCAACCTGACCCGAGCCGCCATTCCCTATCTGACTGACAAGGGTTCCATCACTTTGATCAGCGGTATTCTGAGCGAGGAGCCGATCAACTGGGGCGTGAGCGCCAGCACAGTCAACGGCGCCATCGATCACTTTGTGAAAGCGGCCGCCTGCGAGCTGCCAAGGGGCCTTCGCATCAACGTGGTGAGCCCCACCGTGCTGGCGGAGTCGATGGACAAATACGCCGACTTCTTCCCGGGCTTCGTGCCGGTGCCCGCCGCCAAAGTGGCGCAGGCTTACAAGAAGTCGGTGCTGGGCATCCAGACCGGTCAGGTGTTCAGGGTCAACGGCTGATCGCCGCCCGCTAACCGCCAGACCAGCAATAAAAACGGGCCCCATAGCGGGGCCCGTCTGTTTCTCTGCCTCTCTCCATTACCACCAGCAAACGTTTGCTTTTTGGCGACAAAAAAAGAGAGCTACCTTTAGTCGATCAGACCGTACTGATCACGCAGCACCTCGATGATCTCCTGCTTGGGATTGGCAGAACGCGCCAGCTTGTGGCCGATGATCTTCTCGGCGATCCCGACATAGGTGTTGGAGATATCCATCATCACTTCGGTCGGCAGCTTGTTGTCGCGGGCCAGGGCAAAACGTTCCGGCATGCGGTTCTTGTTGAGCAGGATGTCCGGATCCGGGAAGTGGTTGAGCAGCCACTGACGGAAACCCTCTTTGGACTTCTCGACGATCTGGCCGTCGCGCAGGGCCGCGCCATCCCAGATACGGGAGCTGTCGGGGGTGCCCACTTCATCCATGTAGATCAGCTTCTCGTTGCCGGCGGCATCGTGGACGTAACCAAACTCGAACTTGGTATCGACGAAGATCTGATCGAGCCCGGCCAGCGCGTCGCTGATGACGTTGAAGCCCTCTTTGAGCAGCACTTCGTAGCGGTCGATGTCGGCCAGCTTGCTGAAGTTGAAGCCTTTATAGTGGCGCTCGATATCGGCACGGGAGACGTTGACGTCATCGGCTTCCGGCACGCCATCCAGCCCTTTCAGCACGCCCTTGGTGGAGGGAGTGATGAGGATCTCCGGCAGTTTCTGATCCTTTTTCAGCCCTTCCGGCAGGGTGATGCCGCAGAACTTGCGCTCGCCATCCTTGTAGGCACGCCACATGGAGCCGGTGATGTACTGGCGGGCAATCGCCTCGATCATCACCGGACGGGCTTTTTGCACGATCCAGACGAAGGGGTGCGGAATATCCAGAATGTGGCTGTCAGCCAGTCCCTTCTCCTTGAACAGCTTGAACCAGTGGCTGGAGATGGCGTTGAGCGCAGCCCCTTTGCCCGGTACGCCGTTCAGGCCATCCACACCTTGCCAGATGCAATCGAAGGCCGAGATGCGATCGCTGATCACCATGAGGGCGAGGGGCGCATCGGCCGGCACATCATAGCCTTTCTCTTTTATGAGCCGGGCACTGTCTTCGGGGGTCAACCAGTAGACGCTGCGCACTTTGCCGGAATGGACAGGTTTATCGGTACGGATCGGCAAATCGTCATTCACCGCCAATACTTGATCTGCAAGACTCATGGCTAATAACACTTCCTGTTTGTGGGGGGTAAACATCGCGAGTTCCTCACCTGCACGCTCTGTTTGCAACGGGCTGGCAAGGGGCTCGCATCATCGAAAACCACTCGGAATCCCCGCGTTTTCAGGGGGATTCTGATAACAAAACAGGGGCACAAGGCCCCTGTATTTATTCTGCTTTTGCTGCTGCCTGATCGGCCAGCCCCTTGGCGAACGCCTCGGACAGGCTGATATACATCTGGGAGATAACCCCGGACGATACCGGCTTCTTGTCCTTGTCGAACAGGGTGATGGAGGTCTTGCCTCCCGCCATTTCGCCAAGCTGGAAGCGGTATTTCTCCTCCTCCAGTTTGAACGGCTCGCTCCCTTTCGCCTTCCAGAACTCGGTACCCGGCTCTTCGTACTCGACGTCGATCCAGCCCAGTGACTGCTGGGTATCCTTGATGGCGAAACCGTAAGCGGGCAGTACCTGGTTGAGGCGACGCCACACCTGATCAAAGGAGCCTTCGGCAATCCAGGCGCTCAGTTCGTTGTTGTCCAGACCCAGTTGCAGACCCATGCCATCGTTGGACTTGTGCTGCTCACGGGCTTTCAGCTGGCTGTCGTAATAGAGCGAGAACTGGTTCAGCACTCGCGCGGCATAGCGCTGGGCATCGGCAGGGGTCAGCTTGTTGCTGGTCTCGCCATCGATGGTCTCTTCGTGATCCAGTACCCGGACCGACATGTTGACGGCGTGGCGCTGGGCATCGTTGCGCACGGTGAACTGGTAACGCTGACGGATTTTGAAGTCTTCGTCATCTTCACCCCAGCCATCGAGGGCGACCGTGTTGTCAAACCAGCCGGTCTGCAATACGCCATCCTGCTGATCCAGCTTCTCGGTGGTGACCTTGTATTTGGCCAGGAAGTTCATCAGGAACGACCAGGTATCGCGCTCCACGCTCTGGCTGGTGCTCAGGGCATAGAAGGCAACGGTCGGTTCGGTTGCACTCTGCACCACCTGACTGCCCGGTACCACGGTCAGCAGTTGTGCGGGTGGGCGCACATCGACCTGGGCGCCGAGGGCACCTTCACGGCTGCTCTCGGGAAGCGGCGGAATATCGTACTGGCTGTTGAAGGTGGGGGCACTCAATCCTGCGGGGATCAAGAACGCGCGGCCCTCGAGGCGGGCATCTTCGTAACCGAAGTCGCGGTTGGCCATTTTGCGATCCTGGGGGGTGCTGCAACCGGCCAAGACGGCCACAGTCGCAACGCTCAGCACCAGACGGGCTCTATTTCCCTTTCCATTAGATTTAAACACTCGCCATCAACTCCGCTGTGGTCAGTGCTCGCGCCATCAGCTGTTCGCCCTCGGGGGTGAGGTCAACCAGCGGCAGGCGCAAGGTGGCTGTTGCAATCAACCCCAGTTGGGCACAGGCCCATTTCACCGGGGTGGGGCTCGGTTCGCAGAACAGAGTCTTGTGCAACGGCATCAAGAGATTGTTGATGTCATGCGCCTGCCCGGCATCACCGGCCAGCGCAGCACGACACATGTCGGCCATCTGGGCCGCTGCAATATTGGTGGTGACCGAAATCACGCCATCGCCACCTTGCAGCATAAAATCACAACCAGTGGCATCGTCGCCACTGTAGAGAGCAAACTCCGGCCCGCACAGCTCGCGCAGCAGCGGGGTGCGGCTCAAATCGCCGGTTGCCTCTTTCAAACCGATAATGCCGGGAACCTTGGCCAGACGGGCCACGGTCTCCGGTTTGAGATCGCAACAGGTGCGACCGGGCACATTATAAAGAATTTGGGGCAGACCACTAGCCTCGGCGATCGCACAATAGTGGCGATAGAGACCTTCCTGAGTGGGCTTGTTGTAGTAAGGCGTCACCGAGAGACCCGCCACCACGCCGGTTTTGGCCAGTCGCTTGGTCAATTCAATAGCATGGGCAGTATTGTTGGAGCCGCAACCGGCGATGACGGGAATGCGTCCGGCGGCATACTCAACGGTCTTTTCAACGACGGCGATATGCTCCTGCTCGCTCAGGGTCACCGATTCCCCTGTGGTACCCACCGCAACAATGGCGCAGGTCCCGGCGCTGACATGATAGTCAACCAGTTTGGCCAGACTGGCCCAATCGACTTCACCTGAAGCCAGCATGGGGGTAACGAGCGCAACAATACTACCGCGTAACATGGACTTTTCTCCCGATTTTCAGGGGCGTAATGGTAAAGCTGACCCCTTTGAAAAACAAGGGAGAGAGGGGGCAAGCCGTGATACCATCCGGAACAAAAAGTAATGGACGAAAGTCGGCAGCGTCCCTCAGGGAGTGGTCATCAGGGCCGGAGGGTTGGCTTGCCAGCGCGGCTTTCGCAACGAAATAACGGACGAGAGAAGATTTATGACTCACTACCTGGTCGTAACGGCCATCGGCACGGACAGGCCTGGCATCGTCAATGAAGTGACCCGCCACGTCAGTGGCTGTGGTTGCAACATTGTGGACAGCCGCCTTGGCATCTTCGGCAATGAATTTACCTTTATCATGCTGCTCTCGGGCGACTGGAACAGCATGATGCAACTCGAAATCAGCCTGCCCCTGCGTAGCCAGGAGTGGGATCTCATCACCATGATGAAACGCACCGAGCGCCACCAGTCCCTGCAGTATGACGTCCGCGCCAGTGCCGACCTGTTGATCCGCGACGAGCCCGGCATCGTAAGCCAGTGCACCCAGTACTTCAGCGAACATGGCTGGAACATTCAGGCGATGCAATCCATGACCCTGGAGCAGCAGCCGTTCAACCTGCTGAAGATCAGTTTTCAGCTCAATCTGGCCAGAGAGGGTGAAGTGGAAGGTTCGCAAACCGCCTTCGCCGAATTCTGTCGTCAACTGGGTGCCGAATCGTTCGAGTTTATCGTCAATCGCAAACACGCCTGAGGGCGTTTTACCCGAGGAGACCCCATGCAACCACTACAAGCTGGCAGCCCCGCCCCCGATTTCTCCCTGCCCGACCAGAATGGCAATCAGGTCAGCCTCGCTGGCCTGCGCGGCAAGAAGGTGCTGGTCTATTTCTACCCCAAGGCGATGACCCCCGGCTGCACCACCCAGGCCTGCAGCCTGCGCGATGTGAACGCCGAGCTGGCCGCCCTCAATGTGGTGGTACTTGGCATCAGCCCTGATCCAGCCAAACGACTGAAGAAGTTCGAAGAGCGGGACCAGCTCAACTTCACCCTGCTGGCCGATGAAGACCACGCTGTCGCCGATGCCTTTGGCGTCTGGGGCCCGAAGAAGTTCATGGGCAAGGAGTATGACGGCATTCACCGTCAGAGCTTCCTGATCGATGAAGAGGGCAAGATTGCCCACCACTTCGACAAGTTCAAAACCAGCGTTCACCATCAGGTGGTACTGGATTTCCTCAAGGGATAACCCTCCCCTGCGTCATTGAAAGGCCTGCCATGCAGGCCTTTTTTGTCTGGCCAGCCGCCCCTTGCCAGCGGATTTTTCTCACCAACTCCCCCGCCCAGATCAAAAAATTCATTTTATATATGGGTTAACGTGACCCCAGAATCATCTTCCAGCGAGATATCCCATGAACATGAGCAACACTGAGCGTTTGATCCTGAGCAACCAGTACGAAATTCTGGCGAAACTCAATCCGGAGAAAGCGGACGTCTACCAGCGCGCCAGCACCATCATCGAGCGCGGCTACTGCCTGCAGATCCTCGAGTTGGAGAAGAGCTTCGGCCATCTGGATCTGGCGACCTGCCAGGAGGTAATCGACACACTGGAGCTGCACCACGCACTGGCCATCTCATGGGGCAATCTGGATGCCGCCGATCAGGGCGAGATCAACGCCAGTCGGCTGGAGTTCAACGGCTACAGCCGCAGCCAGGAGCGTGAGCTGGCTGACTACGTCTGCTTCCTGCTGGAGGTGGACAAGCGCTTCCCCGAGCTCAAGTGCCCGTGCGACGAGCTCTCCAGCGACATCGCCATGCGCGACAAATACCAGCGGATGCTGACTGTATGGCGCCAGTGCCCCCGTCAGTACAAGCTCTCCATCCAGGAGATCCGCAAGGTACTGGCGGCCTGATCCGCACTCCGACCGCAACAAAAAAGGCGCCACTGGCGCCTTTTTGCATCTGAAGCGGATTATTCGTAGAGAAAAGATTTATCGAGCTGCTGGAAGGCGGCCTTGAGGGTATCGGCCAGCTCTTCATAGCGCGGCTGTGACACCAGCTGGCGGCGGCCACCCTGCTCGTTCATCTTGCCGTTGATCTCCCGATACCAGCTCGCCAGCGACGGGGGCAAGCGGGTGTCGGCACGCTGGCCGAGCCAGTAGTAACCCTGCAGCGGCAAGCTGAGCAGAAACAGCACGGAGGTGATAACGGAAGGCCAGTAGTGCTGCTCGCCAAACTGGAACTGCAGCATCACGCTCAGCACCGCCAGCGCGGGGATCACCTTGAGAGCGAACTCGGTCGCCTTGATCACCCGATTTTCAGGAAACATCGAATTGAGCTCGGGACGGCGCGGCCAAAGCGTCATATAATGGCGGCCTTGCTGTAACTTAGTTCCAAAAATGTTCATGCTCATACTACCTCCGAGCGCTTTTTGAACGTACTAACGGCAAAACCTCGACAAAATTTGATGCAAAGTAACAAAGGTTGAGGATGACTTTGTTATTTTTCAACAATCGGGTTATCCTTTGTACGCCCATTTTTGCGTCAAAAGCTTCTTGCTATTGACCTGTCAGGGACGTCTGGATTTCGGGTCTTGTATCACTATACAAGGGGCAAGCAACAGATTGCCAACCCTCATAAGGATAAGTTGAAAGTTTTTGGTCGCACCGCGTCCAACGCATCCGCCTACACAACCCAATCTGCGATAGGATTTATTCATGAGTAAGCTGGTTCTTGTTCTTAACTGTGGCAGCTCTTCCCTGAAGTTTGCCGTCATTGACGCAACCACCGGTGATGACCTGCTGTCCGGCCTGGCCGAGTGCTTCAACCTCGACGACGCCCGCATCAAGTGGAAACTGAATGGCGAGAAAGGCAGTGCCGATCTGGGCGCGGGTGCCGCTCACCAGGAAGCACTGGACTTCATCGTCAACAAGATCCTGCCGCTCAATCCGGAACTGTCCAAGAACCTGATCGCCATCGGTCACCGTGTTGTTCACGGCGGTGAGCGCTTCACCTCTTCCGTCGTTATCTGTGACGACGTGATCGCCGGCATCGAAGCCGCCGTTCCGTACGCACCGCTGCACAACCCGGCTCACCTGATCGGTATCCGTGAAGCCCGCCGCGTATTCCCGGCGCTGGCTGACAAGAACGTGGCCGTATTCGATACCGCGTTCCACCAGTCCATGCCGGAAGAAGCCTTCCTGTACGCTCTGCCGTACAAGCTCTACAAAGAGAACGGCATCCGTCGCTACGGCGCTCACGGCACCAGCCACTACTACATCAGCCTGGAAGCTGCCAAGCAGCTGAACAAGCCGGTTGAAGAGCTGAACATCATCAACTGCCACCTGGGCAACGGCGGTTCCGTCTGCGCCATCAAGAACGGCAAATCTGTGGATACCTCCATGGGCCTGACTCCGCTGGAAGGTCTGGTGATGGGTACCCGTTCCGGTGATCTGGACCCGGCCATCATCTTCTTCCTGCACGACAAGCTGGGCATGAGCGTGGCTGATATCAACACCATGCTGACCAAAGAGTCCGGCCTGCAGGGTCTGACCGAAGTGACCTCCGACTGCCGTTTTGTTGAAGACAACTACGACAGCAAAGAAGAAGCCAAGCGTGCCATGGACGTTTACTGCTATCGCCTGGCCAAGTACATCGGCGCCTACGCTGCCGCCATGGACGGTCGTCTGGACGCCGTTGTTTTCACCGGTGGTATCGGTGAAAACTCCGCCCCGATCCGTGAAATCACCCTGAACAAGCTGGGTCTGCTGGGCTTTGACGTCGATCACGACGCCAACCTGAAGGCTCGTTTCGGCAAGGGTGGCGAGATCACCAAGGCTGGTTCTACCAAGGCCCTGGTAATCCCGACCAACGAAGAGTGGGTTATCGCCCACGACGCGCTGGAACTGGTCGGCGCTTAATTGACGCAGTAACTCGAGGCCGCCCACCAGGGCGGCCTTTTCCTGATCCCAAAAAATGAACAAGGGGTATAAAGTGGCACGCACTATTATGCTTATCCCGGTCGGCACTGGTGTCGGCGTAACTTCCGTAAGCCTTGGCGTTGTTCGCGCCATGGAGCGTCACGGTGTCAATGTCAGCTTCTTCAAACCGGTTGCCCAGCCACGTCCGGGTGAAACCGGCGCCGAGCGCTCAACCGCCGTTATCCGCGCAGCTGCCAACATCAATCCGCCCGAGCCCTTCACCCTCTCCTATGCCGAGAACATGATCAGCTCCAGCAACACCGACATCCTGCTGGAAGAGATCGTTGCCCGCTTCGAAGAGCACGTGAAATCCAGCGGTGCCGAAGTGCTGGTTGTCGAAGGTATGGTGCCGACCGACAAGCAGCCCTTTGCCAACAAGCTGAACTATGACGTTGCCAAGGCGCTGGATGCCGACATGGTATTCGTGACCCACCCGGGCCATGACTCCAGCCAGAAGCTGAAAGAGCGCATCGAACTGGCCTGCTCCAACTTCGGTGGTGTCAACAACCCCCGCATCGTTGGTTGCGTGATCAACAAGGTTGGCGCGCCGGTTGACGAGCATGGCGTAACCCGCCCTGACCTGACCGAGATGTTCGAAGCCCATCACCACGCTTCTGACGCGGCCCACAACCTGGAAGTGCTGCAAGTGTTCGGCAAGAGCCCGCTGCGCATCCTGGGTTGCATCCCCTGGAACACCCAGCTGATCGCCCCGCGCGCCAAGGATCTCGCCAAGCATCTGGCTGCCAAGATCCTGCACAAGGGTGAGCTGGACAGCCGCCGCCTGCAGACCGTGACCTTCTGCGCCCGCTCCATCCACAACATGGTCGAGCACTTCCGTCCGGGCAGCCTGCTGGTCACCTCTGGCGACCGCTCCGATGTCATCGTCTCCGCCTGTCTCTCCGCCATGAACGGCGTCAAGCTGGGCGCCCTGCTGCTGACCGGCAACTATCATCCGGAGCCGCAGGTAATGGCGCTGTGCCAACAGGCCATGGCCACCGGTCTGCCGATCATGATGACCGGTACCAACACCTGGCAGACCGCCGTCAGCCTGCAGAACTTCAACGTCGATATTCCGGAAGATGACCGCGAACGTATCGAGCTGGTACAGGACTATGTGGCTGGCCACATCGACAAACACTGGATCGAGTCGCTGACCATCAGCTCTACCCGTTCCCGTCGTCTGAGCCCGCCGGCATTCCGTTATCAGCTGACCGAGCTGGCCCGTCAGGCCAACAAGCGCGTCGTGCTGCCGGAAGGCGATGAGCCGCGTACCATCAAGGCTGCCGCCATCTGTGCCGAGCGTGGCATCGCCCGTCCGGTACTGCTGGGTAACCCGGAGGAGATCCGTCGCGTTGCCGAGCAGCAGGGTGTGGTTCTGACCGATCGCGTCGAAATCATCGATCCGGCCGTTGTGCGCGAGCGCTATGTGCCGCGTCTGGTCGAGCTGCGCAAGAACAAGGGCATGACCGAAGTGGTTGCCCGCGAGCAGCTGGAAGACAACGTGGTACTGGGTACCATGATGCTGGAGCGCAATGAAGTTGACGGCTTGGTATCCGGCGCGGTGCACACCACTGCCAACACCATCCGTCCGCCGATGCAGATCATCAAGACCGCTCCGGGCTCTTCCCTGATCTCCTCCATCTTCTTCATGCTGCTGCCTGACCAGGTGCTGGTCTACGGTGACTGCGCGATCAACCCGGATCCGACTGCCGAGCAGCTGGCCGAGATCGCTATCCAGTCCGCCGACTCTGCTGCCGCGTTCGGCATCGAGCCGCGCGTCGCCATGATCTCCTACTCCACCGGTACCTCTGGCGCCGGTGCCGATGTAGAGAAAGTGCGTGAAGCGACCGAGCTGGCCAAGGCCAAGCGCCCCGACCTCATCATCGACGGCCCGCTGCAGTACGATGCGGCCATCATGGAGAACGTGGCCAAGTCCAAGGCACCGAACTCACCGGTTGCTGGTAAAGCCACCGTATTCGTCTTCCCGGACCTGAATACCGGTAACACCACTTACAAAGCGGTGCAGCGTTCCGCTGACCTGGTCTCCATCGGCCCGATGCTGCAAGGCATGCGCAAGCCGGTCAACGACCTCTCCCGTGGCGCCCTGGTTGACGACATCGTCTACACCATCGCCCTGACCGGTATCCAGGCTGCCCAGGCTGACGAACAAGCCTAATCAGTGCCTGTCTGAAAAAACCGATCACAAAGGCTGCTCACCCCAGGTGAGCAGCCTTTTTTATTGGTTCTCTTTTGAAGACCAGTGAAACATGCCATCAGCGCAGTATTGCACAGAACAATGCCATGTGATGTGCCAGAAATGTCTCGAGCGTAGCGCTGCGGGAAAGCGTAATCGCCACCTTTAAGATGCATCTAAAATAGATTCAAGATCATACGGTTGGATATATGAGGGCATTCATAGCGAAGCGCTTATAGCAAATATTTCGCCATCGGCATGAGGATTTGACCTGTTAGAAATAGCAGTGAAAAAGACCCGTTCGATACGCTATTCATCAATGTGCCACTCGGCAATATCCACATCATGGAGGAATGGAAATGCTGATGAAGAAGCTCTCTGCAATCATGCTGCTGGCCTGCTTGCCACTGTTCAGCCAACCCGTGCTGGCCGCAGATAAGGCAGCACCCAAGCAAACAACCACGACCGAGGTCGCCAAGGAGACCGGCAAGCTGAACATCAATACGGCCACCCTTGCCGAACTCACCAGCCTGAAAGGGATTGGCGACAAGAAGGCACAAGCCATCGTCGACTATCGGGAAAAACAGGGAAAGTTCACCTCGGTCGATCAGCTGGCGGATGTCAATGGCATTGGCCCGGCCACGCTGGAAGCCAACAGGGACATGATAATAGTCAAATAAAGTCGAATGGATCAGTTGCAAATGGGGCAGCCTGTGGCTGCCCCATTTTTCTTGGGGTATGATTGCCGCACTTTAATCCCGCTGGATAGTTTTCCATGAAAAAGACTCCTCTTGTTGTTCGTAAGGCCGTGCTCCCGGTAGCCGGTCTGGGTACCCGTATGCTGCCAGCCACCAAGGCCATCCCGAAAGAGATGTTGCCGGTGGTCGACAAACCGCTGATCCAGTACGTAGTGCGCGAAGCCATCGCCGCCGGGATCAAGGAGATCATTCTGGTCACCCACTCGAGCAAGAACTCCATCGAAAACCACTTCGACAAGAGTTTCGAACTGGAAGCGACCCTCGAGAAGCGAGTCAAGCGTCAGCTGCTGGAAGAGGTGCAACAGATCTGCCCGAAAGACGTCACCATCATGCACGTCCGTCAGGGTGAGGCCAAAGGTCTGGGCCACGCGGTGCTGTGCGCCCGCCCGCTGATCGGTGACAACCCGTTTGCCGTGCTGCTGCCGGATGTGCTGATCGACGACGTTGCCAGCAACCCCAAGCAAGACAACCTGGCCGAAATGGTGCATATGTACGAAGAGAACCAGATCAGCCAGATCATGGTGGAAGCGGTTCCCGAGAGCGAAGTGGACAAATACGGCATTGCCGACATCAAGGGTGAAGCGCTGACCGAAGGGATGTCCCTGCCGATGCAGGCCATTGTCGAGAAGCCGCCCCGTGACGAAGCCCCCTCCAATCTGGCGGTGGTGGGTCGTTACGTCCTCTCCTCCAATATCTGGCCGCTGCTGGAGAAGACCCCGGCCGGTGCCGGTGACGAGATCCAGCTGACTGACGCCATCGCCATGTTAATGGAGCAGGAGCAGGTCAACGCCTACTTCATGAAGGGCAAGAGCCACGATTGCGGCAGCAAGCTCGGTTACATGAAAGCCAATGTGGAATATGGTGTGCGCCATCACGAGCTAAATGGTGAATTCATCGGCTGGCTGAAGCAGTTCGTCAAGCAGTTGTAATCGCTGATAAATCTGTTTTTTATAGACGTATTTAAGGGGCATCAAATGACGCTCCTTTTTCATTTTTGCAACAAAAAATCAATCAAGAGTAAATAAACTCTCAGCAAATCATAATGTTGTAATTTATTCACACATGCTCTATAAGGATTGAGGCGTGTTTCTCGCCCTTGCATAAAAAACTCAAAAAAATATAAGACACAGGTGGAAGTTCCAATGAATAACCCGTCAAAAGGGACCTTTTTAGGTCACCCTAAAGGGCTTTTTTTGCTCTTTAGTACCGAACTGTGGGAGAGATTCTCCTATTACGGCATGCGTGCCGTACTGGTGCTCTATCTGACCGACCTGACTGCCAACGGCGGTCTGGGCTGGAGTCAGGCAGATGCCCTCAAACTCTACGGTATCTATACCGGTCTGGTTTATATCACTCCGCTGATCGGCGGCTGGCTGGCTGACACCTTCCTGGGTCAACGTCGCGCCATCCTGATCGGTGCCGTGCTGATGGCCGCAGGTCAGTTCACTCTGGCACTGCCCCACGCCATGTTCCCGGATATGGTCAACACCATGTTCTACGCGGGCCTCGCGTTGCTGATCGTGGGTAACGGCCTGTTCAAACCGAACATCTCCACCATGGTGGGTGACCTCTATGAAGAGGGCGATCATCGCCGTGATGGTGCTTTCACCATCTTCTACATGGGTATCAACCTGGGTTCCCTGCTGGCAGGCGTGATCTGTGGTGCTGCCGCTACGGCCTACGGCTGGCAAGCCGCCTTCGTCGGCGCCGGTATCGGTATGCTGCTCTCTCTGGTGATCCAGGCCACCATGGCCCAGCGTTTCCTGGGTGACATCGGTCGCGTCACTGCCGCCCAGCGCGCAGCCGCCCTGCGTACTACCGAGCAGAAAGCACCGCTGACCAAGCAGGAAGTGGATCGCATCAAGGTTATCCTGGTACTGGGTCTGTTCACCATCATCTTCTGGGCCGGTTTCGAGCAGGCCGGTGGTCTGATGAACCTCTACACCCAGGAGTATACCGACCGCATGATCGGCAGCTTCGAAGTGCCGACCGCCTGGTTCCAGTCCCTGAACCCCTTCTTCATCATCACTCTGGCACCGGTCGTTGCGGCCATCTGGATCAAGCTCGGCAAGAAAGAGCCGAACTCTCCGGTGAAATTCGCCATGGGTCTGCTGTTCCTGGCTATCGGCTTCCTGTTCATGGTCGGTGCCGTGCTGCAGCAGGGTGGTGACAACACCGTCAAGACCTCCATGTTCTGGCTGGTTGGCGCATACCTGTTCCACACTCTGGGCGAGCTCTGCCTCTCCCCGATCGGCCTCTCCATGGTGACCAAACTGGCTCCGCTGCGTCTGGCTTCCCTGATGATGGGTGCCTGGTTTGGCTTCGTTGCCCTGGCCAACTACGCTGCGGGCTTTATCGGCTCTTTCGTAGGTGAAGCCGGTCCGATCGCCATCTTCGGTGGCATCGCCCTGGCTGCGATACTGAGCGCCCTGATCCTGCTGACCATGGCCAACCGCCTGGTTTACTGGATGCACGGTGCCGAAGGCCCGGCCAAAGAGCCGCAAGCGCAAGAGAAGAAACTGCAATCCGCCACCGTCTAAACGGTCAGGATTGTAAACAACAAACAGGGCGCCGATGGGCGCCCTGTTTGATTTGGCCTGTTTATCCGGCGGCATCAGTGATGACGAACCTGCACATCAAGCGAGCCGCCGCTGTCGCTGCGAAACTGCAGGGCGAACGGTTCATGCCAGCTGCGTTTGTGCAGAGCGTAGTGGCTGCTGCGCATCAGGCCAAGGGGCAAGCCGCCGGAGCGCATCAACCAGTGGGGAGAGGTGAGCCCCGCGTTGGCAAACACCAACCCATCATGCTGATCAAACAGCAGCGCCGCCATGGCAAAAGAGTGACGAAGCCCGGACGCCATCAACTGATGGTTGAGGTATTCGAGCAACCGGTGCGGCTGGCTCAGCAACCGGCTCTCGTTCTGCTGAAACTGGCGGTAGGGGACGTTCATCAAGGATCGCACCAGTGCACCACAAAATGCCGCATCCGTCCCCATGATCGGCAGCTCCATCACCAGCACCAGCAGCTTGTCTTCCACCTTGAAGGTATCGGGAATAAACAACTGCCCCAGCCCCTTGAACGTGACCTGCCAGGGGCCCCACTCCTGCAAGCCCGGCGGCTTGAGCCCCGCCAGCAGGCGGCTGGCCGCCTTGTCGTGGGCACTGAAATAGTCGATGTGATCCATCAGCTCCATCTGCTGCGCCCGGTTGGCGCTGCCGTTGAGACACTGTTCGATACTGCGCTCGACCAGCGCGTAATCATCAAGGGGTTTGAGCAGATAGTCCCGCGCACCGGCACGCAAGGCGCTGGCGACCGCCTCCATGGTGCTCTGGGCCGAAATAACGATAACCGGAATATGGGGATAGCGCGCAGATAGGCAGGCGATCACCTCGTGGCCATCCATATTGGGCATATTGAGATCGCAGAGCACCACATCGGGATGGTAGAGGGCCGCCGCCGATAGCCCCTCAATACCATCTTCGGCCTGAAATACCGTTGCCCCGTCCCGTGCGAGGTAACTCACTAACGAGTGGCGAAAAACGGCCTCGTCCTCCACCACCAGGATCCGTAGCCCGGCTTTTGACATCTTGATAAAGCTCTTATTAGTCAATTGGTTATTTAGGTATTAAGACTAGCTCAAAAGTGCGGTCAGCGCTGAAACCCTGCGTCAAAAGTAGACCTCGATCATACGAAGGCATCAAGAGAACCCCATCTGTCCGCGCAGCTCTATTCACTCGGGTGGCCCCGTGACTGCGACCGCCATCCGAATTGTGCAAGTGGGCGCCATAAGGGATAATGCCCCCCACTCCAGCTCGTGAAGAAGACCATGACCCCAGCCGAATACAGCGCCCTTGCCCACCCAAGATTGTCCCATCCGGCTCGCAGTCTCTATACCCTGCAGCTGCGCCGACTGGTGCTGGAAAATCAGGCTGCCCGGCTCAACTATCCCGAGCTGGGTCGGGCGCTGGCGGTGGTCGATCCGGGTGATCCCTGCGGCTTTTCGTTTCAGGTCAATGCCCGCCAGCTCACCGAGCTGTTCGATGAACTGATGGAGGCGGGCCTGCTGCAAGTCGAGGCTCAGCCCGAGAGTGAGCACTACCATCAGTGCCCGTTCCAGTTGCCACTGCTGACCCAGAAATTGCGCAGCCCGCTGCCGGAACGCCCCTTCCAGATGCATCTGCAGTGGCGCCCGGACGAAGAGCTGCCCGCCCTCGCCCGTCTGTGCGGAGTGATCGATGCCAGCTACAGCGAAGAGGATCTGGGGGAGTTTATCGCCTACTGGCTGGGGCGCCCCGAGGTGTTCGACTCCCAGCATCAATGGATGCTCAAGTTTATTCGCGCCCTCAAGACCCGCCGCTATACCCGTCGCAAACCGATGGAGGTGCAGGGCTACCAGCAGGTAACGCCGGCCCCACCAGAGTCGGGCCCTAGCAAACGGGCACAGCAGATGATTGAAGAAGCCAAGCGACTGGCCCAACAGCAGACGCAAGAACCCGCAACGCAGCAGGAGCCGGATAATGATTGATAACGGCCCCCGCCTGCAGGCAGAATCAACCCCTTGTCTACCCATCCCTGATCGAGCAGAAGGAGCATTCCATGACTGACCCGCAAGATCCCCTGCGCCAGGAGCTGGAAGAGATCGAAGCCAAGCGCCAGAAGATCGCCAAGGCCAAGCAGGATCACCGTATTCACGACCCGGAATTGAGCCGCCATGTGGGAGGGCTGCTGGAGCGCATTCGTCGCCTGCAGCAAGAGACCGGCGGCGGTCAGTATGACTACGAGACCCTGCGCAAGGAGTATGACGCCAAGGCCAACGCCGAGGTGCGCGAGCTGCAGAAGGCAGCCCGTCAGGAGCGGATCCAGAAGCTGATCGCCCAGGCCGACCTCAACCCCGACTGGGTATTTGACAAGATGGATGCCGGTGACCCGGCGCTGCAATACCCCATCGAAACAGCCCGTTACTTTATCAGCGGCTTCGAGCACTGGGAGAAGAGCGGTGGCGGTTGCATGCTGATCTACGGCGACTACGGCACCGGCAAGTCGACCCTGGCGGGAGCGGTAGCGCATGAGCTGATCGCCCGTCACCAGAAATCGGTGATCTTCCAGCAGTGGGCCTCCATCGTCGATCGGCTTTTTTTCAACGTCATCCCCGATCAGGACGAGCGCAACCAGTACCGCCGCGCGCTGGAAGAGGTGGATCTGCTGATCATCGATGAGGTATCGGCCAACCGCGCCAAAATGGCGGAGAGCCAGTCCAGCTTCCTCGGCCACCTGCTGCGCCGCCGTCGCAACCTGTCAAAGAGCGTCATCATCATCACCAACCACACGCCCCAGAGCCTGCATCAGGCGATCGGTGATTTCAGCTATGAAGCGATCAAGGCATTCAATCCGGTGGATATCCACCTGAGCGGTCCAAGCCGTCGCCCCAGCATCGGCAACTACAGCGGCTGATGCCTCTCAAAGAGTGCGAGTCGCTGGCGGCTCGCACTCTCTCCTCCCTGCCAGCTCACAAATAGAAACAACTCTCATTTACAGCAAGCGAACAAGCCACTAGGCTAGCCCCTTTTGCCAAGGGAGCTCATCTATGCCAACCACACTGATTTTCGGAGCCAGCCGCGGGCTGGGCCGCGCCTTTACTCACCACGCCCTGAGCCAGGGTCACCGGGTCGTTGCGCTGGTGCGCAGCCCCGAGATGGCCATGGAACTGAGTGCGCTGGGAGTCGAGGTGATCGAGGGGGATGCGCTGGATCCGGCTGCGGTACAGCAGGCATGTGTTCTGGCGGGGCAAGATGCACAAGTCGTCTCTACCCTCGGCAGCTTCCGTCAGACAGCGCCAGTGGACTATCAGGGCAACCGCCATGTGATCGATGCCATGGAGCAGGCTGGCCTGAAACGGCTACTGCTGGTCACCTCCCTCGGCTGTGGCGACAGCTGGCAGTATCTGCCGGAGCGGGCCCGCGCCGCCTTCGGTCACGAGGTTCGTCTCAAGAGTCTGGCGGAGAGCTGGCTGCAGACCAGCGCCCTCGCATGGACCATTCTTCGCCCGGCGGGCCTGCAGGATGGCGACACCACCGGCCGCGCCGAACTGAGTCAGGGCAAGGAGGTACACGGACTGGTGCGCCGCGCCGATGTGGCCGCCCAAGGGCTGCGCCTGCTGGCGGATGAGACAGCGGTGGGACAGATCTACGCCATCGGGGATCCCACGCTCCAGCGCGGCTAAATCAGCAGTAAAACCGCTTAACCCCCACCACATAACAAAACGGCCAGCCCTTCGGCTGACCGTTTTTCGCTTTACCGCACACGCCATATCATGCGCTTGCACCATCCCGCTTAACCGGCAGTCGTTTCATTCTGAACAACTGATGGGCGGACAACTGGCAGCGACCGTTGACGCCAGCGCAGCAGCAGGCAGGCCAGCACCCCGTAGAGCAGCACCAGTCCCCACAACTGCCACCAATAACCGGACACTTGTGCAAAACTCGCACCCATCTGGTTAAGGCGCAGAAACCCCTCGATGGCGGGGATAGTGGGCACCCACTGAGCCAGCCAGTTGAGGGGGGCCGGGATCAGCTCGAGCGGCCAGATAAAGCCCGCCAGAAAGACCAGCGGCAGGGAGGAGATGAGCACCACCTGAGTGGGCAGATCCCTCCGGGTAAAGATCGCCCCCAGCACAATCCCGAACCAGCAGGTCGCCAGCAGGAACGGCAGGGCGAACAACCACAACTCCAGCGGGTCAGCATGGCGAGCAATATTGTAGTGATCGAAGCAGAAGCCGAGGAAGTAGCTCACCGGCAGCAGGAACAACCCCGCCAGCACCAGGGTTCTGGCCAGCAGCAGCGGCAACACAGGCGCGCTTTGCCAGTAACCATGCTCGCCGCGGCAGCTGCGCTGGTTCTGGGTCGCCCCCAGGATCCCCGCACCCATCAGCAACACCTGATGGAGGATCAGCACGAACACCGCCGGCACCACGTAATTCACATAGCCCATGGTGGGGTTGAACACCGGCACCACGTTGAGAGCCACCGCATTCCAGCCCATGGCCGCTTGTGGTAGCGCCTCGCCGTGGCTCAACAGCCGCGCCACCTTCACCTGCGCGGCGAGAGTGCCACCGGCCTGCGCCAGTCCTTCGGCAATGGTGCCGTAGACCAGAAAGTAGGAGGCATCACCGGCATAGCTCAGGGTGACGCTCTTGCCCAGCATCAGATCCCGATAGAAGTGGTTGGGGATATGCAGGATCCCACTCGCCTTCCCGGCCATCATCAGCTGCCGCGCCTCGGCCAGTGAATTGGCTCGCGCCACCAGCTTCACCTGCGGCGTGGCATCGGCCATAAACTCCAGCTGACGGGACAACTGACTGCCATCCTCGTTGACCACCACCACCGCCTCTTCCCGCGGCAGCTGATGCAGATAGGGCTGGGGATAGAGAAACGAGTAGAAGATCACCCCGCCAAACAGAGTCAGCATGATGGCGCGATCCGCCAGCAGGGTGCGCAGCTCTAGGCGCAACAGATCGACAAATCCCAGCATCACTCAGGCTCCTTTTCGGCGCTCGCCACTGCGGCTGATTGACGGGCCAGCTCGGCCTGCTGCTTGTAACGGCGCACCACCAGCAGCAAGGGAAGCAGAAACAGCAGCATCGCTCCCAGTTGCGGCAACGCCGATGCGAGAGGCAGACCGTAGTTGCTCTGACCAATCTGCAGCTCCACATAGTGAGAGACCGGCAACAGGCTGCGCCAGAAGCGGGCGAAATCCCCCATGGCACTCACCGGAAAGGTGACCCCCATAAAGGCGAAACCGGGCGCAGTGTAAGCCCCCGCCAGCGACAGGGCGCGGGCCGGATCCCGGATGATGCCGTAGAAAAAGGCCCCCATGGTGACGCAGGCTGCCGAGGCCAGCCCCAGACCCACTACCAGCACCAGCCAGCTGCCGTGCATGGGGTAGGAGAAGCCCTTGAACAGCAGCAGCGTCCAGACTATTCCCCACCCCCAGCCAATCAGCACGTGGGGCAGCAGGGTGCGCCAGAGGCCAAACCAGACACCGCGCGTGGTCCAGTCCAGCCCCAGCCGATCGGTACGGGCCAGCGCATTGAGGCCGAACAGCACCACCAGGATCTGCCATACCGCAGGCAGAATGGCACTCAGCAGAAACTGGGCGTAGCTGGAGTTGAGGTTATAGAGCGCCGTTACCTGACTGCTGATGGGCACCGACTGCCCGAGTGCGCCGGGCAGCGCCTTGCCGTCAGCCATCGCCTCCAGCACGCCAACCTGACCATTGAGAGTCCCGACCACCTGCGCCAGCGCTGAGTTAACCAGCTTGGCGATGAGGATGAACTGGCCGTTGTTGAACACCGTCACCTGCGGCTGGGTGCCCTGACGGGCATCCCGCTCCAGATGGTTGGGGATCACCACCAGTGCATAGATGTCGCCACCGCGCAGGGCTCGGGCACCGGCATCGATGGAGTCGAACTGTTGCGCGACCTTGAGACCGGCCGAGCCATCCAGCGAGAAGGCGAGCTGGCGCGAGAGCACGCTGTGGTCAAGATCCACCAGCCCCACCTTGAGGTCGCGGGCCAGCCCTGCCGAGAAGATCCAGCAGAGGATCCCCATCAGCAGCAGCGGCACCCAGCTCATCAGGGCACGACTGAACGGATCCTGCCACAGCAGCCGAAATTCACGTCCCATCAGAGTTCAACCAGCACACTCATGCCAACCCGCAGCCCCTCAACCGGTTGCAGCGGGCGAGCCTCCACCTGGAAGCTCTTCATGTCGAAGCCCTGACGGGTATCGGTGGCACGCCAGGTGGCGAAATCCCCCATCACGGCCACATGGGTCACCTTGAAGCGCACCATCTGATCGCCAAGGCCGGGGATGCGGGCATCGAACTCGGTACCGACCGGGAAGCGGGGCAGCAGATCCTCGCGAACATGGAACTGGGCCCAGGCATCGCTCATGTCGAGCAGGGTCACTACGGGGAAGCCTTGCGGCGCCAGCTCGCCGCTGCGCAGCAGCACCTGACTAACCTCACCGGTGTGGGGGCTGACGATACGGGTATCGGCCAGATAGGCCTCAACCTCGGCAACGGAACCAGCCGCCATCTTGGCCTTCTCGCGAGCGGCGATCTTGGTCTCTTCCCGCGCCCCTTCCAAAGCCATCTGGTACTGCTGCCATGCCATCCCTTCGCTGTAGCGGGCGGCTTGCCAGGCGGTCCAGGCCTCATCGCGTTTTTGCAGCGGCATTACGCCGTCGCGGTGCAGACTGGCAACCCGCTCATAGGTCTTGCCACGCAGCTGGGCGGCGGCCTTGGCTTTTTGCCACTGATCCTTGGCGGCAGCGATCTGTTGGGCACGGGCCCCCTTCTCCGCCTCTTGCGCCAGCGCCCCCGCAGCCGCTTCACCCGCCTTGGCCTGGCTCAGCTTGGCTTCAATCTCGGGGCTCGCCAGGGTAAAGACCAGTTGATCCTTGGTCAACTGATCGCCCTTTTTCACCAGCACCTCGTCGATGCGGCCCGGCACCTTGGAGGAGACCGAATATTGCTGCGCTTCAATCTGCCCTTGCAGATGCACCGGCTCGGGCTGATAAGCGAGCCAGAAACGCCAGCCGAGCCACACCACCAGGATCACCAGCGCCAATGGCAACAACAGCGGTTTACCCTGGCTCATCTTCTTTTTGATGGGGGGATGGCTCATCACTTCACCTCGACAAACGGACGACCCTTGACGGTCGAAACAGAGATAGAAAAAGGAACGGACTGGAGTGCGATCATGAGTTCACCTCGATCACCTGACCATGCTGATATTGATTGAAACTGTTCATCTGGCCGGATAGGGCCAGCAGGCGGGCCAGCGATACCACATATTGGTAAGCCGCCGCTGCGCGCTGGGTCTTGACCCCCGCCAGCTGGTTTTGGGCATCCACCACATCAAGGGAGGTAGAAAGTCCCTGCCCGAAGGCCTTGTCCCGCAGCAGCACGTTCTCCTCTGCCAACGCCTGGGTGGAAGAGAGGGATTGATACTCCTCCAGCCCCTGCGCCGCTTCGCGCCAGGTCTTCTCCACCAGCAGCTCCAGATCCTGACGGGTCTTGGCCTGCAGCAGATTGACCTGCAGTTCGGCACTCTTGGCGGCCTGCACCGTCTCGGAGCGGCCATCGCGGCTCACCAGCGGCATGCTGACGCCCACCCCCACCAGCCAGTCCGGCGCTGTCTTGGAAGCGAGCGAATCATCTTCATAGAGGTTGTAGTTACCGAACAGGAACACCTCGGGGGCATATTTGCCCTGCTCGACCCGGATCAGCCCCTTGGCCTGCTCCTTCTTGGCACTGAGCAGCTTGAGACCGGGGTGCACCTCCAGGGTCTGGCTCACCAACCCCTCGAGGCGCGGCAGATCCTTGTTGACGAACAGGCCGCTGCCCGGCTGGGCATTTGGCAACTTCAGCATGCGGCATAGGGCCAGCTCGGCGATCTCGAGGCTGCGGCGCGCCTTCTGGGTATCGATGCGCGCTCTGTCATAGGCCGACTGGGCGGAGAGGCGCTCCACCCTGGCGATCTGGCCCTGCGCTTCGAGCTTCTTGGCGTGATCCAGATGGTGGGCCAGCCCCTCTTCGATCTCCTGTTTGGTCTGCACCACCTGAGCAGCCAGCACCACGCCGAAATAGGTCTGGGAGAGGCTCTCGAAGGTGGATTGCTGCTTGAGCACCAGCAGCTGCTGCGCCTCGCTCACCTGCGCCTGGCGGATATCCTGCGCCGCATCGATGCGACCACCGGTAAACAACGGCCAGAGCATCTTGACCGAGCTGGTCACCACATTCTGTTTGGTCAGGGGGGTGACAAATGCGTTGGCCCCGACCCCAAACAGACTGCCGAGCGCCAGGATCAGATCTTTCTGCTTGGCCAGCGGATTAAGATCGAGAGCATCAAGTTCAATCGGCTGATCAAGATGGGTATAGCTGGCCCCCAGATCCACCTTGGGCAGATACATGTCCTTGGCCGCCTCGCGCAGCTGCTTGGCCCGATCGACCCCGGCCTGCTCGGCAGCCAGCCCTTCATCCTGTTGGATGACCCGGGTCCAGGCTTCGCCGAAACTGATGGTTTGCGCCTGCGCCGACCCCAGCACGGCCCCCATCAGACACGGCCAGAGTGATTTAATGAACCTTGACGTCATAGATCCCCAATCCGCTTTTGTTGCATAAATGTTTGGAGCATTTGCTCGACTTAAGCCCGCTATCATAACGCAAAGCGGGCCTGCAAGTGGACTGACAATTATGCAGGCGTCCGACCCGAATGGTACAGCGCTCACTCTCCGGCAATCTGGCCGTTTTTCAATAACTCCAGAATTTGCAAGCCTTGGCGCGACGTTTTTTTCAGAAAAAAATGGCTGACGCTCAAATACTAACCTTTTCTCCTGCCTAAAAAATGCGTAATATACGCCGCCCTAAGCCGATGGTAACCGTGGAATGCAGATAGGTCCCCACACGCTTGAAACTCCCTTGATTGTGGCTCCCATGGCCGGTGTAACTGACCGACCATTCCGTGAACTTTGTTTGCGATTGGGGGCTGGCATGGCCGTTTCCGAGATGCTGCTGGCCAACCCGGATGTCTGGGATACCCAGAAAACCCGGATGAGGATGGATCACTCTGCAGAAGGCGGTTTGCGATCGGTCCAGATTGCCGGAGCCGACCCCGAGATGATGGCGTTTGCTGCCCGCTACAACGTGGAGCAGGGCGCACAGATCGTCGACATCAACATGGGATGTCCGGCAAAAAAAGTGAATAAGAAGCTGGCAGGTTCAGCCCTGCTGCGATACCCCGATCAGGTCAAAGCAATTTGCCGGGCCGTGGTGGATGCAGTGGAGGTGCCTGTCACCTTGAAGATCCGCACAGGATGGGATCCGGATAACCGCAATGGCGTGGAGATCGCCCGAATCGCCGAAGATTGCGGTATCGCGGCCCTTGCCGTGCATGGTCGTACCCGTGCCTGCCTCTACAAGGGCGAAGCGGAGTACGACACGATCAGGGCGATTAAGCAGGCCGTATCGATTCCTGTTGTCGCCAATGGTGACATCAACAGCCCGGAGAAAGCCCGGTATGTCCTCGACTATACCGGTGTTGACGCCGTGATGATCGGCCGAGCTGCGCAAGGACGACCCTGGATTTTCCGGGAAATCCGTCATTTTCTTGAGACGGGCACCAAGCTGCCGCCTCCCGAGAGGGAAGAGGTTCGCACCCTGATGAACGAGCATGTAACCAACCTGCACCGGTTTTATGGTGCATATCTGGGAGCGCGCATAGCCCGTAAACACGTGGGCTGGTATCTGGATGAAGAAGAGACGGGCCGAGAATTCCGTAAGCACTTCAATGCCCTGGATTGCGCAGACGCGCAACTTGAGGCACTCGAAGCGTATTTCGATGGATTAGGTTAACAAGATAACTAAAGAGCCGACCGAATATGTTCGAACAAACCCTGACTTCTGATGCATTGGTAACAACTACTCACAATCACGCTGCCGAGCCGACCCAGCGCCCCCTGCGTGACTCTGTGCAACAGGCCCTGCGTAACTACCTGGCCCAGTTGAACGGTCAGGAAGTGATTGATCTGTACGATATGGTTCTCTCCGAAGTCGAAGCGCCGATGCTGGACGTGATCATGCAGTACACCCGTGGTAACCAGACTCGCGCTGCCGTGATGATGGGTATCAACCGTGGCACCCTGCGCAAGAAGCTCAAGCGTTACGGCATGAACTGATTGCTGGCCGCGAGCCGCGACGGCGGTTCAAGGCAGATGCGAAAGGCGCCAGGTAGCAATACCTGGCGCCTTTCCTTTATGCTCTCCCCTCCATTTCACCATGACGACCCCGATGAACCGCACTCCCCTGCTGCTGATGGTACTGGTCACTCTGCTGGCCGCTGCTGGCTGGCTCTTCTCGAAAGAGGCGATCCGCGAACTGCCCCCTGCCGCCTTTATCGGCAGCCGCTTTCTGCTGGCGGCGCTGCTGTTGCTCCCCTTGGCTTGGTTGCGCGAGCCACCGCCGACTCGCGCCCAACTGCTGCGCACTGCCGGCTGCGGCACCCTGCTCGGTGCCAGCCTGCTGCTGTGGGTCACCGCCATCAGCCAGAGCGATGCGCTGGGCAGCGGCGCCTTTATCATGAGCGTCGCCACCCTGATGGCCCCGCTGGCCGCATGGGGAGCCTTTCGGGCCAAGCCCGGCCGCCACTACTGGCTCACCCTGCCCATCGCCATCGCCGGTTTGCTGCTGCTCTCCAGCAGCACCCACTGGGGCGTGTCGCTCTCGCTGTTCTGGTTTCTGGCGGCGGCCACCACTCTCGGCATCCAGCTTGCCGTCCATCGCCACTTCGCCCAATCCATTGCCCCCACCTGGCTCACCTGCATCCAGCTGGCGATGACCGGCCTGCTCGGCACCCTGCTCTCTCTGCTGACCGAACAGTGGCCCGAGGCTGGAGTCAGCCACGGCATCTGGGGCTGGTTTGCGGCGAGCGTCTTGATCGCCACCACATTGCGCTACTGGCTGCTCACCCACGCATTGAGCAAGATGACCACCGCCCACGCCGCCCTGATGATGCTGCTGGAACCGGTCTGGACCCTGATCCTGAGCACCCTCTTCTATAGCGAACCCCTCGGCGGCGCCAAACTGGCCGGTGCCGGACTGGTACTCGGCGCCCTGGTGCTCTACCAGCTCCCCCTGCTGCTGCGCAGTCGCACGCTGAAACCGGCACGCTAGCTGCCCACTGCAAACGCCTCTATGCGGATGAAACAACCAACGAAAAGGGGCCTGCAGTTGCAAGCCCCTTTTGTTGCATTGTCACGGCGAACTGCTTGGGCCATGCTATCGACTCGATCCTGTACGTCAGATCCCTTCTTGAATGTCCCCTGGCCGCCAGTTAGCGGCTGGAAAGAGCAAGTTTGATCCCTAGCCCGACAAACAGAGTGCCGATGCCCCGGTTGAGCCAGCGACCGAGGCGCTGCGACAACCGTACCTTGTGGCTGGCATAGACGGTGGTAAAGACCAGCAGGTGACACCAGATGATGCCGCCCAGATTGAAGATGCAGCCGAGCAGGATAAAGGCGAGCGCCTTGTCCGGGACATCCGGCGCGATGAACTGGGGCACAAAGGCGAGGAAAAAGAGCGCGACCTTGGGGTTGAGCACATTGGTCAGCACCCCTTGCCGGTAAATCTGGCCATAGGAAAGGACGGGCAGGGTGGCCCCTCTCTCCATTGTCCCCGTCGTTTGCTGGCGCAGCAGGGAGAACCCCAGATAGATCAGGTAGATGGCGCCAGCCAGCTTGATAAGGGCAAACAGCTCGGCCGAGGCACTGAGCAGGGCCGACAGACCGAGGGCCGCCGCCAACACATGCACCATGACACCAGTGCCGATGCCAAGGGTCGCGACCGAACCGGCACGCCACCCTTGCGAACCGCTGCGCAGCATAACCAGCAGGGAGTCGGGCCCCGGCATGATATTGAGCAGCAGCCCCGAGACCATAAACAGTGCAAGATCATGAATACCGAACATCCCCCCTCCCCTCGTAAAGCAAAACCAAACAAAAAGGGCTCCGCAGAGCCCTCTTTTATTTCACTCTGCGGAAGCTGACGCGTCATCAGCTGTCCCGCCAGCCATCAGGGCCGCAGCGCCTTGTCCGCCCGGGAGATGCCGCAGACACCGGAGCGCACTACTTCGATGATCTCGTTGGTCTGGGCGGCAGTCTTGATAAAGGCATCCAGCTTCTCGCTGGTACCCACCAGCTGTACCGTGTACTGCTCCGGGGTGACGTCGACGATCTGGCCACGGAAGATATCCGCCAGCCGTTTCAGCTCGTCACGGGCTCCACCGGCGGCGCGCGCCTTGACCAGCGCAATCTCCCGCTCGATATGCTCCCCTTCGCTCAGGTCGCACACCTTGAGCACATCCACCAGCTTGTGCAGCTGCTTCTGGATCTGCTCCAGCACCCGCTCGTCACCCATGGTGACTATGGTCATGCGCGACAGGGTGGGATCCTCGGTCGGCGCTACCGTCAGGGTCTCGATGTTGTAGCCACGCTGGGAGAAGAGGCCCACCACGCGGCTCAGGGCGCCGGATTCGTTCTCCAGCAGTACTGAAATGATGTGTCTCATCAGGTTCTCTCCGTCTTGCTCAGCCACATTTCGTCCATGGCGCCGAACTTTATCTGCATCGGATAGACGTGCTCATCCGGGTCGACCGAGATATCCATGAACACCAGCCGATCCTTCATGGCGAAGGCTTTCTCCATGGCGCTCTCCAGCTCAGCCGGATCGCTCACCGCGATACCGACGTGGCCGTAGGCTTCCGCCAGTTTGACGAAGTCCGGCAGGGACTCCATGTAGGAGTGGCTGTGACGACCGCCGTAGAACATCTTCTGCCATTGCTTGACCATGCCCAATGCTCGGTTGTTGATGGAGATGATCTTGATGGGCACCCCGTACTGCATGCAGGTAGAGAGCTCCTGAATGTTCATCTGCACCGAGCCATCGCCGGTGACGCAGCAGACCACCGCATCCGGGTTGGCAAACTGGGCCCCCATGGCGGCCGGAATACCGAAGCCCATGGTGCCGAGGCCACCAGAGTTGATCCACTGGCGCGGCTTGGCAAACGGGTAGTAGAGGGCGGCAAACATCTGGTGCTGACCCACGTCAGAGGCGACGAACGCCTGACCTTGGGTCACCTTGTAGAGGGTCTCAATCACCTGTTGCGGCTTGATCTGGGTAGCCGACTTTTCGTAGGCCAGACAGTGACGGGAGCGCCACTGGTTGATCTGGCTCCACCAGTCCGCCAGCGCCTCCTTGTCGTTATCGAAGCCACACTCGCGGATCACTTCCAGCATCTGCTCCAGCACGGTTTCCACCGAGCCGACGATGGGCACATGGGCCTGCACCGTCTTGGAGATGGAGGTGGGGTCGATATCGATATGAACCACGGTCGCATTGGGGCAGAACTTGGCCACGTTGTTGGTGACGCGGTCATCGAAGCGGGCCCCCACGGCGAAGATAAGATCCGCATTGTGCATGGTCTTGTTGGCTTCGAAGGTGCCGTGCATCCCCAGCATGCCGATAAATTGCGGATGGACACCGGAGAAGGCCCCCAGCCCCATCAGGGTGGTGGTCACCGGCAGGTTCAGCAGCTCCGCCAGTTTGGTCACCAGATGATCCGCATTGGCGTTGATGGCGCCACCGCCCACATACATCACCGGGCGCTGGGCTTCTACCAGCAGCTTGGCTGCCCGCTTGATCTGCCCTTTATGGCCAGACTTGGTCGGGTTGTAGGAGCGCAGGGAGACCGTCTCGGGATACTGGTAGGGGAATTTTTCTTTCGGGTTCTGCACATCTTTGGGCAGATCCACCACCACCGGCCCCGGGCGGCCGCTGGCGGCAATGTAGTAGGCCTTCTTGATGGCCTCGGGAATATCGCTCGCCTTCTTGCACAGGAAGCTGTGCTTCACCACCGGGCGGGAGATACCGATCATGTCGGTCTCCTGGAACGCATCCTCACCGATCATGCTGGTCGGCA
The DNA here is from genome assembly GCF_001728955.1 of Aeromonas sp. DNP9. Classification (NCBI taxonomy): domain Bacteria; kingdom Pseudomonadati; phylum Pseudomonadota; class Gammaproteobacteria; order Aeromonadales; family Aeromonadaceae; genus Aeromonas; species Aeromonas sp. DNP9. The sequence goes on from NZ_LYSQ01000023.1 coordinate 89,139, forward strand.
CCTGGCCAGAGAGGATCACCAGCGGAATGGAATCCATATAGGCGGTGGCAATACCGGTAATGCAGTTGGTCGCTCCCGGGCCTGACGTTACCAGCACAGTCCCCACCTTGCCGGTGGAACGGGCGTAACCGTCAGCCATGTGAACCGCGGCTTGCTCGTGCCGCACCAAGACATGCTCCATCTTGCCGTTTTCGAAGAGAGCGTCATAGATGTCGAGCACTGAGCCACCAGGGTAGCCGAAGACGTGCTCAACTCCCTGATCTTCCAGCGCTCTAACCACCATCTGGGCGCCTGATAACATCTCCATGATAAAGCCCTCCAGGCTTTGCTCCGTTTAGCGAATCCCGCCGACGATGCCGTGCTTCCCGGCACGGCCCGATCCGTTTCTTGTTGTTATCTGAATGCAGATCGGCCCAATTCAGCCCCGTCGACAGTAGAAAAAAAGGATTTTTCCGTCATTCACCCGAAAATAGGGTGAAAAACCAACTTAACCCGCTTCATAACGCTTGTCCACGGCTTTATCTGACCAGAACAGTCATACATTTCAACCGGCTATTAACATTCAATGACTTGCCGTAGCGACCATGAGACAAAAGGGAAGGAAGTCGGGAAATGGCCAGCGGATCATTCCGCTGAGGGGAAAAACAGCCACAAAAAAGCCCACCGCTCAGTGGTGGGCTTGATGCCAAATGATGACTCAGTTGTCCTGATCCGGCTCCGCCAACCAGATCTGCTGATCCGGATCGGTCTCTTCACTGACCGAAATGCTGACACCCATATCGAGCAACTCGTGCAGGGTGAGATTGTCAGCCAGGTTCATGACTTCGCCGTTTTCATTGGTAAAGCGCATTTGCTCCGTCCTCTCCTTGGTGGGATCGCCTTTCAGTCTAGTCAACAACGCTCACTTGCGATAACCAGCAACTGGATAAACAGTCGCCCCCATCCAGCTCGCTCAGGCGATCACTCACCTCCTCCGGAAACAGAGTGCGCGCCCAGAGCCGCCGCGACAGAGAGGCCACGCTCTCGTCAGCTCCCGCCGCCAGCCAGCGGGCCAGCTCCCCTGCTACATCGGGGTAACAGACTGCCCCCGGCGAGGCGCTGTCGAGCCAGGTACGCACCAGATTGGCATCGAGCACATCCATCAGGGTCGCCAGCCCCATCATCTCGAGCGTCTTGCCGTTGGTCAGCTGCTCGAACTGGCCGCCGAGGGGCTTGACCAGCAGCTTCTTGCCGAGGGTGAGCGCCTCGGAAGCCAGCTCGAAACCCGCGTTGGAGATGACGCCGCGACAACCGGCCAGTACGGCGATAAACCCGTGCCGCGATGGTGGTTCGAAGCGCAGGTTGCGCCATTGGCTCGGGGTGCGAATGGCTGGGTGAAAGCAGACGAAGCGCTGCTGACCAAAGCGCGACAACAGGGCGGCAATCGCCTCGGTCTGCTCGAATGGCAGATAGACCAGGATTTCGCCGTTATCCGGCGCAGCGGCGATAGGGTCGATCACCGGCGGCAGCAAGGGATGACCGAAGTGAAACCAGTGCAGCCCGAGCGGCTCATCCACCGGAGCAAAGTGGCGCATCAGCTGGCGGCTGACCCCATCCTCCCCCCAGCGCGGGATGGGCCAGTTGAAACTGGCCTGATGGCTGACGGTGAGGCTCGGCTTGCCATAGCGGCGGGCGGCGTGGGCGGTCAACGGCTCAAAATCGCTCACCACCAGATCGTATTCGCTGCAATCGAGAGACCGCAGATCCCGCCAGAAGGTAAGCGGCGAGGCGGCTTGCAGGGTGCGCCACGGAGAAACTCGCCCCTCGTGGCTGACAAAAGTGAGGCCGGGAAAGGCGCGGTAGGCGCCGAACTCCTCCATGTCGAAGTAGCGGTCGGCAGGGCGGCCGCTGAAGAGATAATCCACCTCGACCCCAGCCGTGCGCAGCGCCCGCGCCAAAGTGCGACTGCGACTGATATGACCGTTGCCGGTGCCTTGCACCCCAAACAGTATCCTCATGAGTGGCTCCAGCCAAGCGCCAGCACGGCGCAACCGCCACCCAGCAGGGCTCCGGCAACCAGATCGCTCAGGTAGTGTACCCCGAGCAGCAACCGGGATGCCCCCACCAGCGCCGCCCAGCCAAACAGCAGGGGCGCCCAGATCGGAAAGCCGGTGGCCAGTATGGTGGCCATCAGAAAAGCGGCGGCGGTGTGGCCGGAGGGGAGGCTGTAGCGATCGGAAGGAGTGATAAAGACCGGCAAGCCGACCGGCCGTTGCCGTTTCAGGCTGTTTTTCAGCAGCAGATAGAGGGGCAGTTCGATGGCGAAGGCGAGCAGCGCCAATCGCACCAGCTCCCGCTCTGCCTCCCCCTGCCACCAGAGCAAGGCGGCCAGCACAGCGTAAAGCGGGCCATCGCCGGTGCGGGAAATGAGACGACTCACCCTCGCCTGCTGCCGGTTGTAGCCGTGAAGCAGGCAGACCCGGCACACCTGCAGGTCCCATTGCTGGATCTTGTTCATATCCCCTCCTTCCCTGAATTCTGCTTGCAGAGTAAGAAAGCGGGATGACGTTACGTTGAACAAGGGATAACAGATTTATGAAAAAAGGGCCGAATGGCCCTTTTTAATCTCGATGTGGCGGCAAAATCAGTGGCTGCCGCGCAGACCGGTCTCCATCAGACGGCAGTTGTGGTCCGCCAGACGGGCCATGAAGTGCTCATCCACTTTCAGGCCAAACACCTGCTCGTAGAGATCTTTCATCACGAATGGCTGCCACATCATGCTGAGGAAGGAGATCTTCAGCATGTCGGGATCCAGGTTGTCACCCAGCTCGCCGTTGGACTTCATGGTTTCCAGCAGGGCATCGAACTGCGGCAGCTGGCGTTCCAGCAGACGGTTCAGCACAAAATCCCGGCCCGGGCTCTTCTCGGTCGACAATGCGCTGGAGATGGCAGAGGTCAGCTCGCTGTTGGGCGCCATCACCTGATAGTAGGTGTTGAGCAGCTCGTTGAGGCTGTGATTGCTGTGTTCATCTTGCCAGGCATGGTCGAGGGGCTCGGCGACATCGCCCAGCACCGCTTTGTAAAGACCCTCTTTACTGCCGAAGTAGTAGTGGATCATTGCCAGATTGGAGCCAGCAAGCTCCGCGATTTCGCGTGTAGTTACCTTGCTATAGGGAGTATTGAGAAAACGCTCACGGGCGGCAGCAAGCAACTTGTCACGAATGTCAGAACGTCCGACCGGACGACCAGGTCTACGTTTTTCCATTTAACACCTCAGATAATTCAGCCAATGCTGATAAGTCGATCTGGTTGTGCAGAGAATAGAGCACAGCAGGAATGACCAGATAATCGGTCATGGGCCGAATATGGGACAAGGAAATTTGCAATCCTTTACAATCCGATTAAATACGTCAGCAGATTGCCCCTGACCTTCCGTGTTGACACAGCATAAAAATCTCGATATTGGTAAAAGCGTTATCGACTGGAAGGAATAACAACGTCATGCGTATCGCCACCCCGCTACTACTAATCTCCCTAATCGCGTTAACTCGCGCGGGATCCTTGTAGCCGGGCTAAGGCATAGCCGGAATTTACAAAAACCCGTGCACCCTGCACGGGTTTTTTTATGCCGCCGCAGGATGCACGTTACCGAACTTAGGAAGAGGGAAGTCACATGTCAGATCGGGTCATCATATTCGACACCACCTTGCGTGATGGTGAGCAGGCCCTGGCGGCCAGTTTGACAGTCAAGGAGAAGCTGCAGGTAGCCCAGGCGCTGGAGCGGCTCGGTGTCGACGTCATGGAGGTGGGCTTCCCGGTCTCTTCTCCCGGCGATTTTCAATCGGTGCAGACCATCGCCCGCCACATCAAAAACAGCCGGGTCTGCGCCCTCGCCCGCGCCCTGCCCAAGGATATCGACGCCGCCGGCGAAGCCTTGCGGGTCGCCGAGGCGTTTCGCATCCACACCTTTATCTCCACCTCCTCCATCCATGTGGAGAGCAAGCTGAAAAAGAGCTTCGAAGACGTGCTGGAGATGGGGGTCGGCGCCATCAAGCACGCCTTGCGCTACACCGATGACGTGGAGTTCTCCTGCGAGGATGCCGGCCGCACCCCGATAGAAAACCTGTGCCGCATGGTGGAAGCCGCCATCAAGGCCGGCGCCCGCACCATCAATATCCCGGACACCGTGGGCTACACGGTACCGACCGAGTTCTCCGGCATCATCCACACCCTGTTCAACCGGGTACCCAACATCGACAAGGCCATCATCTCGGTCCACTGTCACGACGATCTGGGACTCTCGGTGGCCAACTCCATCGGCGCGGTGCAGATGGGGGCCCGACAGATCGAGTGCACCATCAACGGCATCGGTGAACGGGCGGGCAACTGCTCGCTGGAAGAGGTGGCGATGATCCTCAAAACCCGCGCCGACCTGCTCGGGGTACAAACCAATATCCGCCACAGCGAAATTCATCGCACCAGCACGCTGGTCAGCCAGCTCTGCAACATGCCGGTGCAACCCAACAAGGCGATCGTCGGTGCCAACGCTTTCTCCCACAGCTCCGGCATCCATCAGGATGGGGTGCTCAAGGCGAAAAATACCTACGAAATCATCACTCCCGAGAGCATTGGCCTGACCCAGAACAACCTCAACATGACCTCCCGCTCCGGCCGTCACGTCATCAAGCACCGGATGGAGTCCATGGGCTACGCCGAGAGCAGCTACGACCTCGACCACCTCTACGGCAAGTTCCTGACCCTGGCCGACAAGAAGGGGCAGGTGTTCGACTACGACCTCGAAGCACTGGCCTTCTTCAGCCAGATCCACGAAGAGCCCGAGCACTTCAAACTGGAGTACCTCGGGGTGCAGAGCGGCAGCTCGGTACTGGCCACCGCCTCGGTTAAATTGAAGGTGGGACAGGATCTGATCTGCGAAGCGGCCACCGGCAATGGCCCGGTGGATGCAGTCTACCAGTGCATCAACCGCATCACCGGCTATGAGATCCGCATCGACAAATATGCCCTCAAGAGCAAGGGCGAAGGGGAAGATGCCCTCGGTCAGGTCGATATCGTCGCCGAGTACAAAGGGCGCAAATTCCACGGCATGGGACTGGCCACCGACATCATCGAATCCTCGGCCCACGCCCTGCTCCATGTGATCAACAGCATCTGGCGCGCCGATCAGGTGGCCGAACAGATGGAACGCAATAACAGCATCAAATCAGAAACCGTCTGAACAGGGCTAGGTACCAAACAGACGGACTGGAATGACAGCATCACATCGGAAACCGTCTGAGCAGGACTCGCTGCCACACAGACGGCATGGAATGACAACATCAGGACGGGGAACGTCTGAACCGGCAACCGCGCGCAGCGTCGGGGAAACCGGACAGAGGGATCTCAAAGACAATATCAGGATGGAGAGTGTATGAGCAGTTATCGGATCGCAGTCTTGCCGGGTGACGGCATTGGCCCGGAAGTGATGGCCGAGGCCATCAAGGTGCTGGAGAAGGTGCAGGCCAGGTTCGGCCTCGCCTTCGAGTATGATCACCACGACGTGGGCGGCATCGCTATCGACAACCACGGCACCCCGCTGCCGCAAAGCACGATCAAAGGTTGTGAAGCGGCCGATGCCGTGCTGTTCGGCTCGGTGGGCGGCCCGAAATGGGAGCATCTGCCACCCAACGATCAGCCTGAGCGTGGCGCCCTGCTGCCCATGCGCGCCCACTTCAAGCTGTTCTGCAACCTGCGTCCGGCCCGTATCTACACAGGCCTCGAGCAGTTCTCCCCGCTGCGCGCCGATATCTCCGATCGAGGTTTTGACATCGCCTGCGTGCGCGAGCTGACTGGCGGCATCTACTTCGGCCAACCCAAGGGGCGCGAGGGAGAAGGGGCGAACGAGAAGGCGTTCGATACCGAGGTATACCATCGCTTCGAGATTGAGCGCATCGCCAAGATTGCCTTTGAGTCGGCTCGTGTGCGCCGTGGCAAGGTCACCTCCATCGACAAGGCCAACGTGCTCGCCTCCTCCATCCTGTGGCGTGAGGTGGTCAGTGAGGTCGCCAAGTCCTATCCGGACGTAACCCTCAACCATATGTATATCGATAACGCCACCATGCAGCTCATCAAGGATCCGTCCCAGTTCGATGTGCTGCTCTGCTCCAACCTGTTCGGTGACATCCTCTCCGACGAGTGCGCCATGATCACCGGCTCCATGGGACTGCTCCCCTCCGCCAGCCTCAACGAATCGGGTTTCGGCCTGTTCGAACCGGCCGGTGGTTCGGCCCCGGATATCGCCGGCAAAGGGATTGCCAACCCCATCGCCCAGATCCTCTCCGCCGCCCTGATGCTGCGTTACAGCCTGGGTCAGGCAGCTGCCGCACAGGCCATCGAGCAAGCCGTGGCCCAGACCCTGGCCGAGGGTTACTTCACCGCCGACCTGCATCAGGCCAGCGCCCGCCATCCGGTGCAGAGCACGTCCGAGATGGGTAGCCAGATCGCCGCCCGGATCTGAGCCGCATAACAGAGAACAAGGAAGAGAGAAGCAATGGCCAAGACCCTCTATCAGAAAGTATTCGACGCCCACGTGGTACGGGAAGTGGAAGGGGAGACCCCCCTCATCTACATCGACCGCCATCTGGTGCATGAAGTGACCAGCCCGCAGGCATTCGATGGCCTGCGCGCCATGAATCGCCAGCTGCGCCGCCCGGACCTGACTTGGGCCACCATGGATCACAACGTCTCCACCACCACCAAGGACATCGCCGCCTCTGGCGAGATGGCCCGCATCCAGATGGAGACGCTGGCGGACAACTGCAAGGAGTTCGATGTTCGCCTCTACGATCTCAACCACAAATATCAGGGGATCGTCCATGTGATGGGCCCCGAGCTCGGCATTACCCTGCCCGGCACTACCATCGTCTGCGGCGACTCCCACACCGCCACTCATGGCGCCTTCGGCTCGCTGGCCTTCGGCATCGGCACTTCCGAAGTGGAACATGTGATGGCCACCCAGACCCTGAAACAGGGCCGCGCCAAGACCATGCGCATTTCGGTCAACGGCAAGCTGGCCGAGGGGATCAGCGCCAAGGACGTGGTGCTGGCCATCATCGGCAAGGTCGGCCACGCCGGTGGTACTGGCTACGTGGTGGAGTTCGCTGGCGAGGCCATTGCGAGCCTCTCCATGGAAGGGCGGATGACGGTCTGCAACATGGCCATCGAGCTGGGCGCCAAGGCGGGGATGATTGCCCCCGACCAGACCACCATCGACTACATCCGTGGCAAGGAGTTTGCTCCCAAGGGCGAGGTACTGGAGCAGGCCATCGCCAACTGGCAGAGCCTCAAGAGCGATGAAGGTGCCCGTTTCGATGCCGAAGTGGTGCTGGATGCCGCCGATATCGCCCCGCAGGTCACCTGGGGGACCAATCCGGGTCAGGTGATTGCCGTCAATGAACCCATTCCGGCGCCGGAATCCTTCAGCGATCTGATGGAGCAGCAGTCTGCCCGCAAGGCACTCGCCTACATGGACTTGCAACCGGGCCAGAAGCTCTCCGACGTTGCCATCGACAAGGTATTCATCGGTTCATGCACCAACAGCCGCATCGAGGATCTGCGCGCGGCCGCCGCCATCGCCCGTGGCCGTAAAGTCGCCGCAGGCGTGCAGGCACTGGTGGTGCCGGGCTCCGAACAGGTGAAGGCGCAGGCCGAAGCCGAGGGGCTGGACAAGATCTTCATCGAGGCTGGCTTTGAGTGGCGCCTGCCCGGCTGCTCCATGTGTCTGGCGATGAACAACGACCGGCTGCAACCGGGGGAGCGCTGCGCCTCCACCAGCAACCGCAACTTCGAAGGGCGTCAGGGCCGCGCCGGCCGCACTCATCTGGTGAGCCCGGCCATGGCCGCCGCTGCCGCCGTCACCGGCCGCTTCGCCGACATTCGCGCACTGTAAGAGGACATTTCGATGACAGGATTCAAACAGCATAAAGGGATCGTCGTCCCCCTCGACAGCGCCAACGTCGACACCGACGCCATCATTCCGAAGCAGTTTTTGCAGAAGGTCAACCGCATCGGTTTTGGCAAGCACCTGTTCCACGACTGGCGCTTTCTGGACGATGCCGGCCAGCAGCCAAACCCCGAGTTCGTGCTCAACCAGCCGCAATTCGCCGGTGCCAGCATTCTGCTGGCCCGCGAGAACTTCGGCTGCGGCTCGAGTCGCGAGCACGCCCCCTGGGCGCTGGCCGACTACGGCTTCAAGACCATCATAGCCCCGAGCTTTGCCGACATTTTCTACGGCAACGCCATCAACAATGGCATGGTACCGGTGCGCTTGAAGGAGGAGGAGGTCGATGCCCTGTTCCAGCTGGTGGCCGCCAAACCGGGCATCGAGATCGAGGTGGATCTGGAAGCCAATCAGGTACGTGCAGGTAGCCTCTGCTTCGGTTTCGAGATCGATGAATTCCGCCGTTACTGTCTGCTCAACGGCTTGGATGCCATCGGTCTGACCCTGCAGCACGAGGCCGCCATCAGCGCCTTTGAGGCGAAGCAGTCGAGCTGGATTTAACGCGCCAGTTGCAAAAAAACGAGTAGAATCAACAGGGAGCTTCGGCTCCCTGTTTTACTGTCCGCTACGCTTCCCACTTTGGGCCACCGGAACTGGCCCGTGCCACAGGAAAGGATGATGAAGAGACCGACGGCAATTCCTCTGCTCTGTGCCCTGCTGCTTGCCCTGCCTGCGGGTGCCAGCCAAACCAGCTTCAACAACAGCCTCGGCCAGATCAGCGTCGGCTGGCAGGATAGCGAAGGCAAACCCCAACAGCTCACCTACCGGCTCGAACAGGGCAAGTTGCCGCCTCTCATCGCCTATCGCCCGGCGAGAATGCAGGAGGAGGTGTTGCAGGTGTTGCTGCGGGAGGTGCGCCAGAACTACCCCGAGGTGCAGTTCACCCTCGCCCGCCCCTCGCTTGAGCTGCATCTGAAAAGCCGCAATCAGGACAAGGCGCGCGAGGCGATGGCCTTTCTGCAGTCCAAGCGGAGCAAAGAGGAGCTGGCGTGGCTGACCAAACACTACTTCCAGTACTTCAATACCCCGGACGGGCAGCTGGCGGTGAAGCAGGATCATGTGCGCATCGCGCTGGAGAGTCGCAGCGGGCTGGCTCCACTGGCGGATCAACTCAAGCAGCAGGGCAGCACCGAAACGGAAGCGCGCCAGAAAACCGTGGCCCACATGCTCACCTTTATCCAGAGCATCCCCTATCAGCAGCTCGATAGCCTGAACGGCAGGCAGGGCAAGGGCTTTCTCCCGCCCCGTCAGGTGCTGGAGCAGAACCGGGGGGACTGCGACAGCAAGGTAACCCTGATGGCCGCCATGCTGGCCCAGCTCTTTCCGGAGCTGAAACAGGCCATGGTGTTCGTCCCCGGCCATGCCCTGCTGGCCGTTGACCTGCCCGCCAAGCCGGGGGATGTGACCCTCAACTGGCAGGGGCAGAACTACCTGCTGCTCGAACCTACCGGCCCCGCCACCTTGCCTGCGGGCCAAATAGCATCGACCAGCAAAACGCTGGTCGATAGCAAGCAGTTGAGTGTGCAGCCGGTTCAGGAGAAAGGCTAATCCCCTCCCTCTGCCGATGGGGAGAGAGGATTAACCCTGAGGCAGAAACTCTACCGCCAGCAGCAACCCGCTCTCCTCCTCCAGCACCCGGATAATACGGGCATGGGCTTCAAAGGGAGGCAACAGATTGTTGTTGGTGGCAAGACTGATCCGGATGGGCTGATTGATGTCGAGCTGGTGTTCAGAGACCGCAATCCCCATGCCGTTGGCACTGAGATCCCGGCAGATCCCCTCCAGCACCAGCTGCTGCTGATAGACGGTGACCGGAGCATTGATGACCATGCGCGCAAAGGCACGCCTTTCCTTGGTATTGGTAAGCACGCGAACATCCTCTGTTGGGTGGGCGTCATCTCATGGGTATTGCACAATTGTGCTGGTCTACCCAAAAGAACGTTAATACAATGCGGTTCGTTTCTCAAACGGGGTGCGGTTTACCGCTGAGATTATACCCGTGTACCTGATCCAGATAATGCTGGCGGAGGAATTTGAGGCATGGCGCTCATTTTTTGCGCCCTCACCCGCTGGCACCTCGTTATTAACAAGTAATAGGGAGTGCCACCTATGAAGACCCTGCTGCTGGTCACCACCGGCCTGCTGTCGGCCAATGTGTTCGCCGCCGACACCCTCACCGTCTACACCTACAGCTCCTTCACTGCCGAGTGGGGTCCGGGACCCAAGATCAAACAGGCCTTCGAGAAAGCGTGCGACTGCACCCTCAATCTGGTTCCCCTCGAAGATGGGGTCGCCATCCTCAACCGGCTGCGGCTGGAGGGCAACCACAGCAAGGCCGATCTGGTGCTGGGGCTCGACGATGCCCTCATCAGCGAAGCCAAGCAGAGCGGTCTGTTCGCCCCCCATCCCGCCAAGCTGGATGGCATCAAGGTGCCGGGTGACTGGCAGGATGACACCTTCGTCCCCTACGACTACGGCTACTTCGCTTTCGTCTATGACAAGGACAAACTCAAGCAGCCGCCCAAGAGCCTGAAAGATCTGGTGGAGCGTCCTGACCTCAAAGTGATCTATCAGGATCCCCGCACCTCCACCCCGGGGCAGGGACTGATGCTGTGGATGAAGTCTGTCTACGGCGACAAGGCGCCTGCCGCCTGGGCCGAGCTTGCCAAAAAGACGGTCACCGTCACCAAGGGGTGGTCCGAGGCTTATGGCATGTTCCTCGATGGCGAAGCGGACATGGTGCTCTCCTACACCACCTCTCCGGCCTATCACCTGATTGCCGAGAACAAGCCCCAGTATCAGGCTGCCGCCTTCGAGGAGGGTCACTACCGTCAGGTAGAAGTGGCTGCCAAGCTGAAGAGTGCCAAACAGGGGAAGCTGGCTGACCAGTTCCTGCAATTTATGGTGAGCCCCGCCTTCCAGAACGAGATCCCGACCGGCAACTGGATGTATCCCGTTATCGACACGCCGCTGCCCAAGGGCTTCGAGCAGATGATCACCGTAGCCAAGCCGCTCGCCTTCAGCAGCGATGAGGTGGCCGCCAATCGCAAAGGGTGGATCCGCGAGTGGCTGCAAGCCGTCACCCAGTGAGCCGTTATCTGAAACCACAGGCTCGTCCCCTCTGGTGGTTGCCGGGCAGTGCAGCCACCTTGTTGATCCTGCTGTTATCCCTCGGGCCGCTCGCGGCCCTGCTGTGGCAGGCCGGTTCGCTGGCACCCCGCACCCTGCTCGCAGACCCTTATCTGCGTCATGTGCTGGGCTTCAGTCTGGGACAGGCGCTGCTCTCCACCCTGCTCAGTCTCGGGCTCGCCATTCCGGTGGCCCGTGCGCTGGCGCGGCGCCGCTTCATTGGCCGAACCCTGCTGATTAAACTATTTGGTCTCTCGCTGGTGCTGCCGGTCATCATCGCCATCTTCGGCATAGTAGCGGTACATGGCAAACAGGGGTGGCTGCCGCAACTGTTGCGCTCACTGGGGCTCGATCCCGGCAATTATCTCTACGGCCTGTTCGGTATCCTGCTGGCCCACATCTTCTTCAATATGCCGCTGGCGGCCCGCCTGATGTTGCAGAGCATAGAGAGCATCCCCGAATCGAGCTGGCGCCTCGCCAGCCAGCTCGGCATGCGCTCATCCCATATCTTCCGGCTGCTGGAGTGGCCGCTTATTCGCGGCATATTGCCTGGGCTGGCCAGCCTCATTTTTATGCTCTGCTTCACCAGCTTCACTACCGTGCTGGCGCTGGGGGGCGGGCCGAAATCGACCACCCTAGAGGTGGCCGTCTATCAGGCGCTGCGCTTTGATTTCGATCTCGCCACCGCGGGCGGATTGGCGCTGGTGCAGCTGATCCTGACCGCCGCCCTGCTCGCCCTGCAGCACAAGCTGCAGAGTACCCCGGCCAGCAGGGTGACACCCCGTCGCCCCTGCCTGCGGCCGGATCGTCATCAACCGGGCACGGCCGTGGTGGATCTCTTATCGCTCTGTATCGGCCTCGCCATCTTTCTGCCACCGCTGCTTGCCATCGTCGTCGCAGGCCTCCACCCCGGTCTGCTGACGGCGCTCACTGCCGCCAAACTGTGGCAGGCGAGCGGCCAGTCGCTGTTGATTGCACTAGCAGCCGGTGTCTTGGCTACCCTGCTCGGTGGCGCACTGCTGCTCACCAGCCGTCATCTGCGGGTACGGGCGCGCAAGCGACGGGCTGCCGCCCTGTGGGAGGCCAGCGGCTCGGTGATCCTGATGATCCCGGCCGTGGTGCTCTCTACCGGTCTCTTTATCCTGTTTATGCCCTTTGCCGACGTGTTCGCCCTCGGCCCCTGGCTGGTGGTACTGGTCAACGCCCTGATGGCGCTGCCCTATGTGATGCGCACCCTCTCAGCCCCCATGCAGCTGGTGGTGCGCCAATACGGCCGGCTGGCGGATAGCCTGGGGGTACGTGGCCTGCATCGCCTGCGACTGGTGGAGTGGCCGCTGCTGCGCCGCCCGCTGGCACTGGCGATGGCGCTGTCGATGATCCTCTCGCTGGGGGATCTCGGCGCCATCGCCATGTTTGGCAGTCAGGAGCTCACCACCCTGCCCTGGCTGCTCTACCAACAGCTCGGCAGCTACCGGCTGACCGAGGCGGCCGCCACCGCTCTGCTGCTGCTTACGCTCTGTTTCTCCCTGTTCTGGCTGGTGGAACGGGGGCTTGGAGGAAAACATGCTGAACATTGATACACTGGTGACCAGCTACCCCGACTGGCGCGTCAGCTTCAGCGCGACCCTGCCCAAGGGGGAGATCACCGCGCTGATTGGCCCAAGCGGCGCGGGCAAGTCGACCCTGCTCGGGATGATCGCCGGCTTCGTGCCGGTGGAGTCGGGCCGCCTCAGCTTCGATGGCGAAGATCTGCTGCCGTTGGGCCCCGCCGAGCGACCAGTCACCACCCTGTTTCAGGATCACAACCTGTTCCTCCACCTGTCGGTGTTCGACAATATCGCCATCGGCTTGCACCCGGGGCTGCGCCTGAGTGCCGCCCAACGGGCACAGGTGATCGATGCAGCCGAGCGGGTTGGTCTTGGCGAGATGCTAAACCGTCTGCCGGAGCAGCTCTCCGGCGGCCAGCAGCAGCGGGTTGGGCTGGCTCGCGCGCTGGTGCGCGGCAAACCGCTGCTGCTGCTGGATGAGCCCTTCTCTGCCCTCGATCCCGCCCTGCGCCGGGAGATGCTGGCGGAAGTGGCGAGGCTAGCCTGCGAGCAAGGCATTACCGTACTGATGGTCTCCCACAATCCTGAGGATGCCCAGCTTATCGCCGATCAGGTGCTCTTTGTGGACGAGGGGCGCATCGCCCTGCAGGGAAAGCCGGATATTCTGCAACACAGCAACCACCCGGAGCTGCTGCGCTACCTTGGACAGTGATCTAAGGACACTGAACTGGTGACGGGATCAAAAAAGGGAAGCCAAGTGGCTTCCCTTTTTCATATGAAGATAGTCAGCTAAATCAGAGATTTTCCTCGGCGAACGAGGCCAGTCGGCTGCGTACCACGCCGTTGAGGAAGATGTTGGCACTGCCGTCAAAATCCTTGAAACGCTCGACGATGTAGGTGAGACCCGAGGTCACCGGGCTCAGGTAGTTGGAGTCGATCTGGGCCAAGTTACCGGAACAGACGATCTTGGTGCCCTCGCCGCAGCGGGTGATGATGGTCTTGATCTGGGATGCGGTCAGGTTCTGGCACTCATCCAGCAGCACGAAGGTGTTCTGGATGCTGCGCCCGCGCATGAAGTTGACCGATTTGAACTGGATGTTGGCCTTCTCCATGATGTAGCTGAGCGAGCCGCTCATGTTCTCGTCCTGCTTGTGCAGCACCTCCAGGGTGTCGGTCACCGCCGCCAACCATGGCATCATCTTCTCCTCTTCGGTGCCGGGCAGGAAGCCGATGCTTTCGGCAATTTCCGGGGTATTACGGGTGACGATCACCTTCTCGTAAATGCCCTTCTCAATCACCAACTCCAGCGCAGCAGCCATGGCCAGCAAGGTCTTGCCGCAACCCGCCGGGCCGGTCAGGATAACCAGATCGATGTGCGGATCGAGCAGTGCATCCAAAGCCATCCCCTGATAGACGTTCTTGGGATGGACACCCCACGCCTTGCGAGACATCAGCCGCTCGCGGCCCAGATCCTTGATGCGGATCTTGTTGCCATCGTGGCTGAGTACCCGGGCGGCGAAGAAATTCTCCTCATCCACCAGATACTGGTTTACGTGAACCCCTTCCAGCAGATTGGCATCGATCACATGGATGGTGTCGCGGCCATGGGTCTCGCTCTCGCACTCGCCAACCCGCTCCCAAAAGCTGCCGGGCACCACCTGAAAGCCTTTGGCCAGCAGGCGGATATCATCGATCAACTGGTCGCTACGGTAATCTTCAACGTGAGCAAGTCCGGCCCCCTTGGCCTTGAGGCGCATATTGATGTCTTTGGTGACCAGCACCACCTGACGCTTCAACTCGTGCTTTTGCAGATAGAGGGCCGCGTTGATGATGCGGTTGTCGGCCTCCTTGTCGGTAAAGACCTCGGCATCCTGCGGCAGATGGTGATCGCTGAAGATGCAGATATTGCCGCTCGCTTCGCCAGCCAGAGGAACACCCTGGGTGATCTGATCCGGGGTTGCATCGCGGAACACATCTTCCAGCGCACGAATGGCCACCCGCGCGTCGCGGCTGACATCCTTGTTGCGATCCTTGATGTTATCGAGCTCTTCCAGCACCGTCATGGGGATGAGCACGTCGTGCTCTTTGAAGGAGTAGATAGCGAGGGGTTCGTGAAGCAGAACGTTGGTATCCAGGATAAACAGCTTTCGGTCCGTATTGTCCATAAGCATCCTCCTTGGCACTGAAGGGCCACGTGTGTGAATCTCAGATGTCATTGAAACCACACGGCCGTGACAGTTTTATTACCCTCAACGCTACGCCCGATTTTACTATCGCGCAACAAATCACTTGGCCGCCTGATTTGATTGCGCATAAAAACAGCAATACAAAGACCGGCACTGTGGCCGGTCTTTTTTCTATCGTTCAACTACTCAGGAATGCCTGTTAACCGCACTTTGAATCGCCGCAGTTAAGGCAGGTCATGCAGCCATCCTTCAGCACCAGCGCCTTGGTGTGGCACTTGTAGCAGAGCGCGGCATTGGCCGGAAAACCACTGTTCGCCTGTTGCTCTTCAGCGTCCTGAGCCGCCTTCAGCTCGGCCTGTTTTTCTGCCAGAAACGCCTGCTGATGCTCGTCCAGCCCCGGCGCCTTGAGCATGCCGATCTCGGTGAGATGGCTCTCGATCACGTTGCCAATTTCGGCGATCAGCGACGGCACATACTTGCCCTTGTTCCAGTAGCCGCCCTTGGGATCGAATACGGAACGCAGCTCCTCCACCAGGAAGGTGACATCCCCACCCTTGCGGAATACCGCCGAGATAATGCGGGTCAGCGCCACGATCCACTGGTAGTGCTCCAGGCTCTTGGAGTTGATGAAGATCTCGAACGGACGGCGGGTTTCGTGCACCGTGCCCTCGTTGAGAATGATGTCGTTGATGGTGATAAACAGCGAGTGCTCGGAGACATGCTCCGGCGTCTTCAGCTTGTAGGTGGTACCCATCAGCCGCTCCGGGCGCAGCACGGTTTCGTGCATGTGCACCACGTCATCCTGCGCAGAGAGATCTTCTTGCGGCTCATCCTTGGTACGCACCTTGTAGGCGACGATTTTCTTGTCGATCTTCTTGACCATAATGTCGTTCTCAGAATTTACCGTAATAGCCTTCTTTCAAGGCGTCGTAGAGGTTGGCGGCCGTATGCAGCTCGCCATCGTATTCGATCTCTTCGTTCCCCTTGACGGAGATGACGGAGCCATCCTCGAGGGTGAAATCGTACAGGGTGTTCTCCAGATCCTTCTCCTTCACCAGCACGCCCTGGAAAGCCTCCGGATTGAAGCGGAAGGTGGTGCAGCCCTTGAGGCCGGAGTCCGAGGCATACATGTAGATGTCCTTGAACTGCTCGAACGGGAAATCGGTCGGCACGTTGGCGGTCTTGGAGATGGAGGAGTCAATCCAGCGCTGGGCCGCCGCCTGAATGTCCACATGCTGCGCCGGACTGATGTCATCGGCAGTAATGAAAAAGTCCGGCAGACGGCTCGCCTCATCATCGGCATAGGGCATGGCGGCCGGATTCACCAGCTCGCGGTAGGCCAACAGCTCGAAGGAGTAGACATCGACGCTCTCCTTGCTCTTCTTGCCCGGCTTGATGACGTTGCGGCTGTAGTGGTGGGCAAAGCTCGGCTCGATGCCGTTGCTGGCGTTGTTGGCCAGTGACAGCGAGATGGTGCCGGTCGGCGCGATACTACTGTGATGGGTGAAACGCCCACCCACTTCGGCCAGCTCGGCGACCAGCGCAGGATCCACTTCGGCAACCTGCTGCATATAGCGGCTGTAGCGCGCATGCAACACCTTGCCCTTCACCTTGTCGCCTACCTTGATGCCATCAGCCGCCATTTCCGGGCGCAGACGCAGCATCTTGCCAGTCACTTCAAACTCCTGCTCCATGATGAGGGCAGAGCCCTTCTCCTTGGCCAGACGCAGGGACTCCTGCCAGCCGGTCATCGCCAGCTCCTGGGATACCTGCTCGGTAAAGGCGACGGACGCGGCAGAACCGTACTTGATCTGCAGCATGGTCAGGCTCGAGCCAAGCCCGAGGAAACCCATGCCGTGACGGCGCTTGGCTGTGATCTCCTCGCGCTGTTTGGCCAGCGGCAGCTGGTTGATCTCCACCACGTTGTCGAGCATGCGAGTGAAGATGGCCACCACCTTGCGAAACGCCTGCCAATCGAACGCAGCGTTTTCAGTAAAAGGGTCGCGCACAAACTTGGTCAGATTGACCGAACCCAGCAAACAGGCACCGTAGGGTGGCAACGGCTGCTCGCCACAGGGGTTGGTCGCGCGGATCTCTTCACAGAACCAGTTGTTGTTCATCTGGTTGACCTTGTCGATCAGGATGAAGCCGGGCTCTGCATAGTCATAGGTGGAGGTCATGATGACATTCCACAGCTTGCGGGCGGGCATGGTCTTGTAGACCTTGCAGGCGACCTGCCCCAACTCGTTGAATACAACCCCTTCCTTGTTGGGCCAGTCGGCCCATAGCACCTGAGCGGGATCGTCCAGCGCAATGCCATCCTGCTCCACCTCTTTGGCGGTATAGGGGAAGATGAGCGACCAGGGGGCATCCTCTTTCACCGCCTTGACGAAATCTTCGGTGATGAGCAGAGAGAGGTTGAACTGACGCAGGCGGCCATCTTCACGCTTGGCCTGTATAAACTCGATCACATCGGGATGGCGGATATCCATGGTGCCCATCTGGGCGCCGCGACGGCCACCGGCTGACGAGACGGTGAAACACATCTTGTCATAGATATCCATGAAGGAGAGCGGGCCTGAAGTGTAAGCACCGGCACCGGAGACAAAAGCACCGCGCGGGCGCAAGGTCGAGAAGTCATAGCCGATGCCGCAACCGGCTTTCAGGGTCAGGCCAGCCTCGTGCACCTTGCCGAGGATATCGTCCATCGAATCTTCGATGGTGCCGGAAACAGTACAGTTGATGGTTGAAGTGGCAGGCTTGTGCTCAAACGCCCCGGCGTTGGAGGTGATGCGGCCCGCCGGAATGGCCCCATTCCGCAACGCCCACAGGAACGGCTCATACCAGGCCTCAGGTTCCAGCTCCTGCTCGGCCAACGCACGAGCTACCCGCTGGTAAGTCTCATCGATAGAGCTGTCGATGGGAGTGCCATCCTTGCTCTTGAGGCGATACTTGCTATCCCAGATCTCGAGGGACGTTTCCTGCATGGGGATAAGGCGGGAGCCAAGCTCACTCTCCAGCACCGGGTTCGATTTAGCCATTTTCAATCAACCTTATGTGAATGCATCGACATCATGACAACAGCATAAAACACAACTAATGGTGCCATCTAAAATTAATGACACAACATATAGTACACCTGATGCCATGAGGGCGCCGATTCTAACCTAAAAAAATGCCCCGGCCAGCAGATTTCTGGGCCAGGGCACTTAACTGATTAATTTGCTGAGAGATTTAACACTCAGAGATAGATCAGGGCTTCTTGACGTAAACGGTCGGTGTTTCACCCGCCATATTCAGATAGAACTCGTAGACGCCATCAGCATCCGGTGAGAACTTCATGTCCTCATACTTGGAGCATGGGTTGACCGGCACCGCCTCACCACCCAACACGGCAACACCATCACTCGGACTCTTGTAGCCAAAGTTGGTACCGCAGCTCCAGCCTGAATCAGCAAACTTGAACTTGTAGGGGGCCCACTCTTTCTTGAGGGTGCCTTTGGCCATATAGAGCTTGTCGGCCACCTTGACTACCTTGCTTTCATCAGTCGCCATCCAGTCGTTCATCTCCCCGCGCAGGTAGATGGACTTGCCACCGAAGTCGCTGTTGTCTGCCGCTGTCTGCTCTGCACCACCATTGGATGCACAACCGCCTAATACCAGGGTTCCCGCCGCCAGCATCATCGTTACTGTTCTTTTGAACATGGGTCTATTCCTTAAATTATTGTGATTCCTTGGTCCATCAATATGGACTGAAGAATTAAACCAGAGGAGGCATCACAAGAAAGGTAGAGGCATCACATTCTGTGCTTTTTATATCCACCCCATTAAACCAGTGAGCAAATATCGAACAGAAAAAGAGGTCTTTTTGGGGCTTTAGAGGGATGGTCAATGAATGACAAGAAGGGGAAAGTCTAATAATCCGGCGACGTGCTGAATTTCAGCCAATAAAAAACCCCGCTCGATGAGCGGGGTTTCTTGT
>NZ_LYSQ01000024.1:0-90889 GCF_001728955.1 Aeromonas sp. DNP9
GGGAGAAGGGAGCAGGCTCGCACCTGCGAACAGTGAACGGGCCACCTGCCCACGCTCTTCATCGCAAGCCTCGCGGCCAACCGCACCTCGATCTATCCCCTCTCCCGCCGGGAGAGGGTTAGGGTGAGGGCCGCATCGCTTAGGGAGTCAGCTCCCCGCGCAGGGACTGCTGCATCAGCTCGCGAATGCGGTGGGAGGGCAAGTCCTGACTCAGCAGGAAGTGGAGCTTGGTGAGCGCCGCTTCGGCGGTCATGTCAAAGCCCGAGATCACCCCGGCCCGCGACAGGGCGTTGCCGGTGGCATAGCCCCCCATATTGACCTTGCCGTGCAGGCACTGGCTCAGGTTGACGATGATGACGCCGCGGGCAGAGGCCTCGGAGAGCAGCGCCAGCATGGCCGGGTTCTGCGGCGCATTGCCAACCCCGAACGACAGCAGGATCAGCGCCTTCACCGGCTGTTGCAGGATGTTGGCGATCACCTCGCTGGAGATACCCGGATAGAGGGTCACCACGCCGATGGGCTGGGGGGTGATGTCGTGCAGTACCAGCGGCCGCTCGGACGGCACGCCCAGCTCACCCGCTTCCAGCGAGATGGCGATCCCGGCATTGAGCAGCGGCGGATAGTTGGGGGAATCGAAGGCGTGGAAGCCGTCGGCATGCACCTTCTTGCTGCGGTTGCCGCGATAGAGCTGGTTGTTGAAGAACAGCGTCACCTCGTGGATCGGATAGTTGGCCGCGATATAGAGGGCGTTGAGCAGGTTCTGCTGACCGTCGGAGCGCAGCTCGGCGAGCGGGATCTGGGAGCCGGTGATGATGACCGGTTTGTGCAGATCTTCCAGCATGAAGGAGAGCGCCGAGGCGGTGAACGACATGGTGTCGGTGCCATGCAGGATCACAAAGCCGTCGTATTTCTCGTAGTTGTCGCGAATATCCTCGGCGATGCGCTGCCAATCCGCCGGGGTCATGTCGGAGGAGTCGATGAGGGGCGCATATTCGTGGATATGGTAATCCGGCATCTCGGGGCGGTGGAACTCGGGCATCCGCGCCAGACAGTCTTCCATAAAGCCCGCCATCGGCACGTAGCCGTGATCGGAACGCTGCATCCCAATGGTGCCGCCTGTGTAGGCAATGTAGATAGACTTCTTCACACCCTCTCCTCTTGATGAAGTGAACACCGCCGGAACATGAACCATGTCGGGGTGAACCACAATGTCAACGCCCGCCAGCGCCTCTGCGTGCAGCGGAAACCGGCGAATTATAGAGACTGGCGCCCCAAATGACAGCCGTTCCATGCACCCTTTCGGCTTTTCTGCCCTCTACCCACATAGTGTTAAATGTCACAATAAACGACTAAAACGAGCATTAATACGACAAAGATGGAATTAAACGATGCTTTTTGCTACAATCCGCCGGATTTTACTAAAATCTCATCTGGATGCCTGAGCATGTCAGGCCCGCACAAGCCCCATCTTTCCTGGGGCGGGGAGATGTTTCCCCTTCTTTGTTGGCGCATGAGCCACACTGTTTTCATCCCGGCTGAATCTGTAAGTCTTTTGCTATGAAAGACACAGCCAATCAACATGGGAGTACTGAATGTTACAACTTGATTCCTACGCAACGCTGGTCGCTGCCACTCTGGTATTGCTGCTTGGCCGGGTGTTGGTTACCCGAGTCGGGCTGCTGCGTACCTTCAACATCCCCAAACCGGTAGCCGGCGGCCTGGTGGTCGCGCTGGTACTGCTGCTGCTGCGCTCCACCCTGCAGATGGAGCTGCAATTTGATACCAGTCTGCAAACCCCGCTGATGCTGGCCTTCTTCGCCTCCATCGGTCTTTCCGCCGATCTCGCCAGCCTGAAACGCGGCGGCAAGGCGGTGGTTACCTTCCTGATGGTGGTCACCGGCCTGCTGCTGGTGCAGAACAGTCTGGGTGTCGGTCTGGCGACCCTGCTCGGTCTGGATCCCCACATGGGGCTGCTGGCCGGCTCCATCACACTCTCCGGCGGCCACGGCACCGGGGCGGCCTGGAGTGCCACCTTCTCCGAGAAATACGGCGTGCAATCCGCCGCTGAGCTCGCCATCGCCTGTGCCACATTCGGTCTGGTGCTGGGCGGCCTGATCGGTGGTCCGGTCGCTCGCTATCTGGTGAAGAAAGTGCAGGTGCCCGGTGAGGAGCACAATCAGGATGAGGCCCCCCAGGGCTTCGAAATGCCCGACATGGAGCGCCCCCTCACCACTTTCAGCGTTATCGAAACGCTGGCATTGATCGCCATCAGCCTCAAGGGCGGCGAGCTGCTCTCCGCCTCGCTCAAAGGTGGGGCTTTCGAGCTACCGATCTTTGTCTGCGTGCTGTTTGTCGGCGTGCTGCTGCGCAACGTCCTGACCCTGCTGAACTGGCATGAGGTGAGCGACCGCGAGGTCTCCCTGCTGGGCAACGTCAGCCTGTCGCTGTTCCTCGCCATGGCACTGATGAGCCTGAAATTGTGGGATCTGGCCAGCCTGGCCCTGCCCATCTTCATTCTGCTGGCCGCCCAGACCGTGGCGATGGCGCTCTACGCCATCTTCGTCACCTTCCGGGTCATGGGCAAAAATTACGATGCGGCCGTGCTGGCGGCTGGTCACTGCGGCTTTGGCCTCGGGGCCACCCCGACTGCGATTGCCAACATGCAGGCCATCACCCAGCGCTTCGGTCCCTCCCACCTGGCGTTTCTGGTGGTGCCCATGGTGGGAGCCTTCTTTATCGACATCATCAACGCCATGGTGATCAAGCTGTTTATGGCGATGCCATTCCTGTAATTCCCTTTCCGTCAGACGTATATGATCAGAGCCCACCTTTCGGTGGGCTCTTTGTTTGTTCTCTACTCGCCAGCTGACGCAGGCAGAGCTGGGGCACGTATCCGCCACCAGGGTGACCCGCGAGCAACCCGGACTACCCGAAATCACCAAGTCCGCGCTCCCCCCGAACAACAAAAAGCCCCGCACTCGACAGAGTGCGGGGCTTGTTTATCTCAGCCGGAACAGGCCGAGAGATGCACCTTACAGGATAAAGGTCGACACCTGCTGGTTCAGGTCAGCAGCACGCCCTTTGAGGCTGTGGGCCTGATCCAGATCGCGCATGGCGGCGGCGGTGATCTCGTCACTCACATCCTTGATGGCGGTGGTGTTCTGGGTGATCTCGCCGGTCACCTGGGTCTGCTCCTCGGCGGCAGTGGCGATCTGACCCGCCATGTCGGAGATGAGGGAGATGGCGCTGGTGATCTCTTCCAGCGCGCGCACCGCCTGATCGGCATCCTGCACGCTGTTGTCCGCCAGCCCCTGACTGGTCTGCATCAGGCTCACCGCGCGGGCAGTGGTCTGTTGAAGGGTCTCGATGGTGGACTGTATCTGCTGGGTGGAGTCCTGAGTACGGCGCGACAGCACCCGCACCTCGTCAGCCACCACCGCAAAACCACGACCCTGCTCACCGGCACGGGCCGCTTCGATGGCTGCGTTCAGCGCCAGCAGGTTGGTCTGCTCGGCAATCCCCTGAATGGTGGAGAGGATGCTGGTGATGGCCTGCGCGTGGCGGCTCAGCTCGCCGATCACCTCGGTCGCCTGCCCCACCTCTTCGGCCAGACCATTGATGGACTGACGGGTCTTGTTCACCAGCATCTTGCCCTGCTCACTGCTCTGGGCAGATTGCTGGGCAGCGGCGGCGGTGTTCTCGGCGTTGCCGGCGATCTCCATGGTGGCGCTCGCCATCTCGGTGACCGCAGTGGCGACCATGGTCACCTCCTGCTGCTGACGCTGCAGCTCGTCCACCGCGGCCTGGTTGGTCACCAGACTGCGCTCGGCATCGGCGTTCAACTCGTTGGCCAGCTGACGGATATTGCCGATCAGCTGATGCTGGCTGCCGACGAAACGGTTGAAGCTGTTGGCCAGTTGGCCCACTTCGTCGTTGGCGTCGATCTTGATGCGCTGGGTCAGATCACCGTTACCATCGGCAATGCGGGCCAACGCCTGGGAGACCTTGGTGAGCGGGCCAAGCAGCATGCTGACCAGCCAGGATATAGCGAGGATGCTGCCTACCAGCACCAGCAGCGCCATGCCCAGCTGGGTCATCAGCAGGGAGGAGAGCGGCGCTTCCAGCGCGGCCTTGTCCAGCACCAGCACCAGTTCCCAATCGGTGTCGGGGATATCAACCGCCCACAGCAGCTTGTCGCGACCTTCGCTGTCGAAGTAGGCCGGAACCAGATCCTTGCTCGACTTGCTCTGCTCGATCAGCGCGTTGGTCAGATCGTTGTCGATCTCGCTGGCCGGTTTCATCGCCTTGGCGGCATCCTTGTAGGCGATGATGGTGCCATCCTTGTGCATCATGATGGCGAAACCGTCGGCAGGCAGCTGCATCTTGGTCACGTCTTCCACCAGCGAGGCGATGGAGAGGTCACCACCGACTACCCCGCCAGAAACCGGCTGGGCCAGGGTCACCACCATGATGTTGTAAGCCACGTCGAGATAGGGTTTGGTGACAATAAGGCCACCTTTGCTCATCGCCTCCTGATACCAGCCACGGGAGCGCGGGTCGTAGCCATCGCGGTTGATGGAGGGATCGGAGTCATTCATCTTGCCGCTGCTCTCACCGAAATAGGTGAGCTGGAAACGGCCGGAAACTTGTGCCTGTTGCAAGGCATTGAGGGGTTCGGCACCGGCCTTGTTGCCGAGCGCCTGGATCACGTCGCGACGGGCTGCGAGCCAGTCGCTGACACGCTCGGCCTGCTGGGTACCCAGCCGTTGCAACTGCTCCTGGCTACCTTGCAGCAACAGGGACTTCTGGCTGCTATAGCTCTGCCAAGAGAGCAACAAAATCACCAACGAAAGGGCGATCACCACTGACAACAGTATCTTCTGCTTGAGTGACAGGTTTTTCATCATGTGTTCTTCTTATTGAGGTGAGGAGCGGGTTTTTCCCTAAATTGCACAACACTACACGTAGTCATTAGCGACCCGAATGGCCAAAACTGAACCTGAAAATAGGTCGGCGGGCGATATTTTCTACCGAGGTGGAGAAAAGTGCACCAGAAATTGACGGCATGAGCCGCACAAGCCAAGGCAACCCTGTTTATTCCTTCCACAATTGGCTAGAATATCCCGTTTTTAAATCACATCGACCCTGAGAGTTTTCACGATGTTCGAAGTTAATCCCGTATTAAATAAACTTAAGGAGCTGTCTGAGCGGACCGAGCTTCTTAGGGGGTACCTTTGACTATGACGCCAAGAAAGAGCGTCTAGAAGAGGTCAACGCCGAGCTGGAACAGCCGGACGTATGGAATGAACCCGAGCGCGCACAGGCGCTGGGCAAAGAGCGCGTTGCGCTGGAAAACGTGGTCGGCACCATCGACACCCTGACCCAGGGTGTGGATGACGTCGAAATGCTGGTGAGCCTGGCCGTGGAAGGGGAAGACGAAGAGACCTTCAACGAAGCCATCGCCGAATCCGAACAGCTGGAAGCCAAGCTGGTGGATCTCGAGTTCCGCCGCATGTTCTCCGGTCAGCACGACGGCTCCGACTGCTATATCGATATTCAATCTGGTTCCGGTGGTACCGAAGCACAGGATTGGGCCAACATGGTACTGCGCATGTACCTGCGCTGGGGCGATGCCCACGGCTACAAGCCCGAGCTGATTGAATGCTCCGAAGGCGACGTGGCAGGTATCAAATCCGCCACCATCAAGTTCACCGGCGAATATGCGTTCGGCTGGCTGCGTACCGAAACCGGCGTACATCGTCTGGTTCGCAAGTCCCCGTTCGATTCCGGTGGCCGCCGTCACACCTCCTTCTGTTCTGTGTTCGTCTACCCCGAGATCGATGACGATATCGATATCGAGATCAACCCGGCGGATCTACGGATCGACGTCTACCGCGCCTCCGGTGCCGGTGGTCAGCACGTTAACCGAACCGAATCTGCGGTGCGTATTACCCACGTTCCGACCGGTGTCGTGGTACAGTGCCAGAACGACCGTTCCCAGCACAAAAACAAAGACCAGTGTATGAAGCAGCTGAAAGCCAAGCTCTACGAGCTGGAAATTCAGAAGCAGAACGCTGAGAAACAAGCCCTGGAAGAGACCAAGTCTGATATCGGTTGGGGCAGCCAGATCCGTTCCTATGTGCTGGATGACTCCCGTATCAAGGATCTGCGCACCGGCGTCGAAACCCGTAATACCCAATCGGTGCTCGACGGTGACTTGGACAAGTTTATCGAAGCCAGCCTGAAATCAGGTCTGTAAACAAGCAGGAATCACCATGTCTGAACAAACCATCACTCCGGAAGTCGACCAAACTCTCGAACTCAACAACGAGATGACCGAGCGTCGTTCCAAGCTGGCCGCCCTGCGCGCCCAGGGTAATCCTTTCCCCAACGACTTCCGTCGCGACAGCCTCTCTGGCGATCTGCACGCAGAGTTCGACGACAAAAGCGCCGAGGAGCTGACGAGCCTGGGTAAACGGGTGAAGATTGCCGGTCGCATCATGACCCGCCGGATCATGGGCAAGGCTTCTTTCGCCACCCTGCAGGACATGGCCGGCAAGATCCAGGTCTACGTCACCCGTGACGACCTGCCGGAAGGTTTCTACAACGAGCAGTTCAAGAAGTGGGATCTGGGCGACATCGTGGGTGTCGAAGGTACCCTGTTCAAGACCCAGACCGGTGAGCTCTCCGTTCACGTTTCCGATATCCGCCTGCTGACCAAGGCGCTGCGTCCGCTGCCCGAGAAGCACAAAGGCCTGACCGACCAGGAAGCTCGCTGCCGCCAGCGCTATCTGGATCTGATCGCCAACGAAGAGTCCCGCAAGACCTTCATGATCCGCACCCAGGTGGTTGCCGGTATCCGCAAGTTCTTCAACGAAAAGCGCTTCATGGAAGTGGAAACCCCGATGATGCAAGTCATCCCGGGTGGTGCCTCCGCGCGTCCGTTCGTCACTCACCACAATGCGCTGGACATCGACATGTACCTGCGTATCGCTCCGGAGCTCTATCTGAAGCGTCTGGTGGTCGGTGGTTTCGAGCGTGTCTACGAGATCAACCGCAACTTCCGTAACGAAGGTATCTCGGTTCGTCACAACCCCGAGTTCACCATGATCGAGTTCTATATGGCCTACGCCGACTACATCGATCTGATGGACCTGACAGAAGAGCTGCTGCGCACCCTGGCGCAGGACATCCTGGGCGACACCAAGATCCGTTACGCCAAAGAGGGCGAAGAGGGCCTGACCATCGATTTCGGTCAGCCGTTCCAGCGCCTCACCATGGTCGAGTCCATCCTGAAGTTCAACCCGGATGTGACCCTGGACGATCTGGCTACTCTCGAGAGCGCCAAGGCCGTTGCCAAGCGTCTGCACATCGAGCTGATGAAGGGCTGGGAGCTGGGCCACGTGATCACCGCGATCTTCGAAGAGACCGTGGAGCACATGCTGCTGCAACCGACCTTCATCACCGAGTACCCGGCCGCCGTTTCTCCGCTGGCCCGCCGCAACGACGTGAACCCGGACGTGACCGACCGCTTCGAATTCTTCATCGGTGGCCGCGAGCTGGCCAACGGCTTCTCCGAGCTGAACGATGCAGAAGACCAGGCCAAGCGCTTCCAGGATCAGGTTGATCAGAAAGAAGCAGGCGACGACGAAGCCATGTTCTACGACGCAGACTTCGTCACCGCGCTGGAGCACGGCCTGCCGCCGACTGCCGGTCAGGGTATCGGTATCGACCGTCTGGTCATGCTGTTCACCAACAGCCACACCATCCGCGACGTCATCCTGTTCCCGGCCCTGCGTCCGCAGAAATAAGGTTCACGTCCGCCGGGATCCATCCCGAGCGCGATAGCTTGAAAACGCCCCGCAACAGCGGGGCGTTTTTCTATCTCCTTTACCGCCAAATCACTTTATAAATTCAATAATGGAATAAAGAAGATATTTTTATTCTTTGTTGTTATCCAACACGCCCTTTAATCTGGCCAAAAATCAGACCATGGAAGACGCGTGTGATGCAATTGAAGGATTCCCCATTCAACCTTTCCCCCCTCTCTGACGAGCAGCAACGTCAGCTGGGTCAGGTACTCTCGACCCTCAATACCCAGCAACTGGCCTGGGTGAGCGGTTATCTCTACGGCCTCTCCCAGACCGGTCACCAAGGCGTTGCAGCCAGCGTCGCCGTGGCTGCGCCCAGCGGCAGCCTGACCATTCTCTACGGCTCCCAGACAGGCAACGCCAAAGGGGTCGCCAGTGCCATCAAGGCGCAGGCCGAGGCCCGCGGCCTCCCCGTCACCCTCGCGTCGATGGCCGACTACAAACCCAAGCAGCTCAAGAAAGAGAGCAACCTGCTGGTGGTAGTGAGCACTTACGGGGAGGGTGAACCGCCGGAGAGCGCCGTCGATCTGTTCGAGCAGCTTAAAAAAGGCAAGATTGGCAAGCTGGACGGGCTCAAGTTCGCGGTACTGGGGCTGGGTGACAGCTCCTACGAATTTTTCTGCCAGACCGGGAAAGATTTTGACAACTTCTTCGCCACCGCTGGGGCCGAGCGCATTTATGAGCTCGCCAGCCTCGATGTGGATTATCAGGATGCGGCCAAGAGTTGGGGCGAGCAGGCACTCAACGCCATTGCCACGACCCTCTCTACCGGAGCGGCCAGCAGCAGCGTGACCAGCGCGGTGCAGCAGGCGGTTGGCCACAACCAGTACAGCAAGGAGAATCCCTTCCCTGCCCGCCTGTCGGTCAATCAGAAGATCACCGGCCGGGATTCCACCAAGGATATCCGCCATATCGAGATCAGCCTCGAGTCCTCCGGACTCGCCTATCAGCCGGGTGATGCCCTCGGCGTCTGGTTCGACAACGATGCCGAACTGGTGGGCGAAGTGCTGGCACTGACCGGCCTCTCTGGCGATGAGTCCACGGCCCACGGCACCTTGCGCGCTGCCCTGACCAGTCACTTCGAACTGACCCGGCTGCACGGCGGTTTTATCACAGGGCTCGCTGATATATCGGACAACGCAGCCCTGAAAGATCTGGCTGGCGACAAGGCCCAGGTCAATGCACTGGTCGCCTCTGCCCAAGTGGTGGATGTGCTGAAACGCTTCCCGACCGCCCTCACGACCGAGCAGCTGGTTGGTCTGCTGCGCCCCCTCACCCCGCGCCTCTACTCCATCGCCTCCGCCCAGAGCGAGGTGGAAGAGGAGGTGCACCTGACCGTCGGCGTGGTGCGCTATCCACAGGAAGATGGCACAGTGCGCAGCGGCGCCGCCTCCTCCTATCTGGCAGATCGGCTGATTGAGGATGGAGAGGTGCGCGTATTTGTCGAGCACAACGACAACTTCCGCCTGCCGCAAAACCCCGACACCCCCGTCATCATGGTGGGCCCGGGCACCGGCATCGCCCCGTTCCGCGCCTTTATGCAGGAGCGGGAAGCTCAGGGGGCCGAGGGCAAGAACTGGCTCTTCTTCGGCAACCCCCACTTTACCCAGGATTTCCTCTATCAGGTGGAGTGGCAGCGTTATGTGAAGAGCGGTCTGCTCAGCAAGATCTCGCTGGCCTTCAGCCGGGATCAGGCCAACAAGATTTATGTGCAGGACCGCCTGCGCGAAGCTGGCCAGGAGCTCTACCAGTGGCTGGAAGCAGGCGCTCACTTCTATGTGTGTGGCGACGCCAACAAGATGGCCAAGGATGTACAGGAGGCCCTGCTGGATGTAATTGCCGAACACGGTCACAAGAGCCGTGAGGAAGCAGAAGAGTATTTGAGCGAATTGCGTCGTGCCAAACGTTATCAAAGGGATGTCTATTGATGAGCAAACAACCTCTTTCTCACCCAAAAGCGGGACCGGTCGAAGGGCCGCTGGCCGACAACGAGCGCCTCAAGCGCGAGAGCAACTTCCTGCGCGGCACCATAGAGCAGGATCTGCAAGACCCGCTCACCGGCGGCTTTAACGGCGACAACTTCCAGCTGATCCGCTTTCACGGCATGTACCAGCAGGATGACCGAGACATCCGCCCGGAGCGCGCCGCCCAGAAGCTGGAGCCGCTGCACAACGTCATGCTGCGTGCCCGCCTGCCGGGTGGGATCATCACCCCGGCCCAGTGGCAGATCATCGACAAGTTCGCCGAAGAGCACAGCCTCTACGGCAGCATCCGCCTGACCACCCGTCAGACCTTCCAGTTCCACGGGGTATTGAAGCGCGACATCAAGCTGATGCACCAGACCCTCAACAGCACCGGCATCGACAGCATAGCCACCGCCGGCGATGTGAACCGCAACGTGCTCTGCACCAGCAACCCGGTGGAGTCCGAACTGCATCAGGAGGCCTACGAGTGGGCCAAGAAGATATCCGAACACCTGCTACCCAAGACCCGCGCCTACGTGGAGATCTGGCTGGACGGTGAAAAACTGGGGCAGGATGAGGAGCCGATCCTGGGTTCCAACTACCTGCCGCGCAAATTCAAGACCACTGTGGTGATCCCGCCTCACAACGACGTAGATATCCACGCCAACGATCTCAACTTCGTGGCGATTGCCGAGCACGGCAAGCTGGTGGGCTTCAACGTGCTGGTGGGCGGAGGGCTCGCCATGACCCACGGCGACACCAGCACCTACCCGCGCAAGGCGAGCGATTTTGGCTTTATTCCGCTCTCCCACGTGCTGGAGGTGGCAGCCGCCGTGGTCAGCACCCAGCGCGACTGGGGCAACCGGGTCAACCGCAAGAACGCCAAGACCAAGTACACCCTTGAACGGGTTGGCGTCGAGGCCTTCAAGGCCGAGGTGGAGAGGCGCGCCGGCATCCAGTTCGGGCCGGTTCGTCCCTATGAGTTCACCAGCCGTGGCGATCGCTTCGGTTGGGTCGAGGGGATCGACGGCAAGCACCACCTCACCCTGTTTATCGAGAATGGCCGCCTGCTGGACTTCCCGGGCAAGCCGCTCAAAACCGGCATGCTGGAGATCGCAAAGGTGCATCAGGGGGATTTTCGCCTGACCGCCAACCAGAACCTGATCATCGCCGGGGTACCTGCCAGCGAGAAGGCTCGCATCGAAGGGCTTGCACGCCAATACGGCCTGCTGGATGACGGCGTGAGCGAGCAGCGCAAGCAGTCCATGGCCTGCGTGGCCCTGCCCACCTGCCCGCTGGCGATGGCCGAAGCGGAGCGCATGCTGCCGGCGTTTGTCACCGACATCGAGGGCTTGCTCACCAAACATGGGCTGGCGGATGACGCCATCATCTTCCGGGTCACCGGCTGCCCCAACGGCTGCGGCCGCGCCATGCTGGCGGAAGTAGGTCTGGTGGGCAAGGCACCCGGCCGCTACAACCTCCATCTGGGAGGCAACCTGGAGGGCACCCGCATTCCGCGCCTGCACCTAGAGAACATTACCGAGCCGCAGATCCTGGCCGAACTGGACGCGTTGATCGGCCGCTGGGCCAGCGAGCGAAATCAGGGTGAGTGCTTCGGCGACTTCGTGATCCGGGTTGGGGTGATTCCCCCCGTTATCGATTCTGCGAGGGACTTCTATGCCGCTTAATCTGCCGCTTAATGTCACTAAAGATGGCCGCCTTGACCTGCAGGCGCTGCTGGCCCTCGGCCGTGAAGAGCAAGTCGAGGCACTCGCCCCCCTCAACCGGGAGCTGGATACCATGAGTGCCCCCGAGCGGGTGCGCTGGGCCCTGGCCAATCTGCCGGGGGAGCATGTGCTCTCATCCAGCTTCGGCATTCAGGCGGCGCTGATGCTCCATCTGGTAAGCCGCGAGCGGGCCGACGTGCCCGTGGTGCTGACCGATACCGGTTATCTGTTCCCGGAGACCTACCGCTTTATCGACGAGCTGACCGAGCGCCTCGCGCTCAACTTGAAGATCTATCGGGCCGAGTTGTCACCGGCCTGGCAGGAGGTGCGATTTGGTCTCTTGTGGGAGCAGGGAGTGGAGGGGATCACCCGCTACAACCAGCTCAACAAGGTGGAGCCGATGGACCGCGCCCTGCGTGAGCTGGGGGCCCAGACCTGGTTCTCCGGCCTGCGCCGGGAGCAGTCCGGCAGCCGTGGCAAGCTGCCGGTGCTGGGCATCCAGCGCGGCCGCTTCAAGTTCCTGCCGGTGATCGACTGGAGCAACAAGGACGTCTTCTACTACTTCAAGGAGTTCGACCTCCCCTACCACCCGCTGTGGGAACAGGGTTATCTCTCGGTGGGCGATGTCCACACCACCGCCAAGTGGGAGCCGGGCATGAGCGAGGAGCAGACCCGCTTCTTCGGCCTCAAGCGCGAGTGTGGTTTGCACGAGGAAAATGGCGAGAACGACGGCTCAGGCATCTAATCCCGTCTTGAAAACCCAACAGAACAACAAGGGCATCCGAAGATGCCCTTGTTGTTATTTGCCCATTAGCATTCGTCCGTCAGCGGCGCTGCCAGGTCTCGAAGCTATAGGGGTGCGGGTTCTTCTCATCGGCAGAATGGCTCTCGCACTCAATCCGTTGCCACTGGCCATCATCAAAAGCAGGGAAGCGGGTATCTCCCTCCACCGCCAGATCGATTTGCGTCAGATAGAGGCAATCCGCACTCGGCAACATCTCGGCATAGAGATGACCACCACCGATCACCATCAACTCCTCCACCGAGCTACCAGCCAACAGAGCCAGCGCCGCCTCGACGGAACCCACCACCTCAATGCCCTCGGCCTGATAGCCGGGATTGCGGCTGATCACCAGATTGCGCCGTCCGGGTAGCGGTCGACCGATGGATTCGAAGGTTTTGCGCCCCATCAATACCGGTTTACCGAGGGTGACACGCTTGAAGTGAGCCAGATCGGCAGGCAGATGCCAGGGCATCTGGTTGTCCTTGCCGATCACCCTGTCGTGGGCCATGGCGGCAATCATGGAAATCTTCATGGGGCCTCTCACCGTCTGTCAGATTATGGGGCGGTTACGGTACACGACCAGAGAGGGGATCGCCAAACCGAAACTGAGGGCACCGACGATAAAGAGCGCCTTGAGGCCGTTCTCCACCGCACTCTGGATCAACGCCATAGTCACGCCGTTGATGTTGAGCTCCACCACCGCAATCATGGTCTTGAACGCATAGCTGCCCGGGATCATCGGAATAATCGAGGCAACGCTGAACACCGGACGCGGCGCCAGCAGACGGCGCGACCAGTAGACGCAGACAAAGCCGACCGTAGTCGCCGCCGCCAGCGTCGCCCACTCGATGGGCATGCCGTAGTGGATCAGCAGGGTACGCAGGCTGTGGGCCAGCGCGCCGCCCATGGCGCAATATTTCAGCATCCGTGGCGGCACGTTGAACAGCATGGCAAACCCCACCGCCGGAATGGAGGACCAGAAGGCATCCTTGGCCAGTAGCCAGAGCAAATCCATCATACTTTCCACCCCCAGATCCCCGTGACCGACATGGCCAAAATGATACCTATGGCGGCGCTGATGGTCAGCAGGGTCGCGGTCCCCCAGCGGGCCAGCCCCATGTTGAAGTAGCCCTTCACCATGTCGGAGACCGCATTGATTAGCGGAAAGCCCGGCACCAGCAGCAGCACGCTGGCCGCCATGGCGAGATAAGGCTGGTCACCCCAGTTGAAGAAGGTGGCGCTGGAGGAGAGCAAGGTGGCAATAAAGCCGGTGGCGGCAAAGTTGATGAGCGGGCTGTGGTGATGGCGGGCCATCAGCTGGCGCACCCGCATCGCCACGGCAGACGAGAAACAGGTCACCAGGAAGATGGGCCAGTCACCGCCAAACAGCAGGCTAAAGGCGCCACAGGAGAGCCCCACCATGGGGACCACCAGCCAGGGGTGATAGTGAAAGGGGACGATGGCCTCGAGGCGCTGGCGCACTTCACGGGCACCGATCAGCTCTTTCTCCGCCATGATGCAGATCCGCTGGATCTCGCACACCACCTGCATGTTGATGCCATGTTCACGCACCCGCCGGGTAGTGGTAACACAGCCCCCCTGATAGAGGCTGGTGAGCACGATGGCACTGGAAGAGATAGCCATCTCGACACTCTCCAGCCCCAGTGCCATCCCCAGCCGCACCGTGGTCTGCTCGATGATCCGGCTCTCAGCCCCGAACTGGGCCAACATCTGACCCACCTTGACGATAATGCGGGTGATCTCTGTCTGTTGCTCCCGCGACAACACCCGTCTTGGTGTGATACTTCTCATAATCCCTTCGAGTCGTAGCAATAAAAATTTCGGCCATATTAGCCTAACTTTTACTGTTATTCATCCACCCCTATCACAACCTGACTAATAAGTTATTACAAGAAGGAGAAAAGAGATTACATCACAAATACATTACGACTAACATTAAAAACCATAACAATCAGGTCGCCAGCAATTTCCTTTATTATGGCCTCACCGATTTGGCTGAAATATCAACCAAGGGGGTTATTGCAGATTATTTACGACGTCGATAGTCCGCCAGACGGATTATTTTACCACTGCCATCGCTTTCAGGCGGATGGTCCCCCTCTTCTCTGAACTGGCTCATTTCGCTGCGCATCAAATAAAAAGATTCCCGCATCATGTTGGTAATCCGGATACAGCTATCAAGATTGTTTTTCGCCAGACGGCGCTGACCATCAATCTTGAACTGCAACCCGCGCAGACGGCGCTGCTGATCGGGGCTCGCTCGGGCCATCAACTGGTCGATCTGCTGCTCCAGAATCGCATCCAGCCGGGAGGGCTCACTCGCAGCCAACTTCTTCAGGGTGTCAAAATCAGGCAACTCCATATGCCCTCCTTGGCGACTATTGCTGGCAACACACTGCGGTACCACACCATCACGTCCCAGCCATATAAATCTGTATATACGACGCGGCTAAAAAGGGTTCAATCCATCCACTGGCGACTAAACCGGACAATGGTCACTACGAGGGTGTCTATCTATTTTAATTGTGTTTGGAAACAAGCGATTGTTTTTAATTCAGGTGAGATAAAACACTTATACATTTTAGGTTGTGATTTTCTGTTTTTTATTGCAAATAAAAATCCGGGTGGCCTTATTTTGCTTCATTCGACACTTTATTCTTCCCTCACCGACCCGCGTCATCTCCTGACGGTTTAACATATCTCACTGATTATGTTATTTTAATTGCCACTTTTATCGGACATTCAAGAGCAGACCATGAGCAAGGCAAAAATCGGTATCGTCACCGTCAGCGATCGCGCCAGCGCGGGCATCTATGAAGACCTCTCCGGCAAGGCCATCATCGACACCCTGAACGCCTATCTGACCTCGGAGTGGGAACCTGTCTATCAGGTGATCCCCGATGAGCAGGAGCAGATTGAAGCGACCCTGATCCGGCTGGCGGATGAGGAGCAGTGTTGTCTCATCGTCACCACAGGCGGTACCGGTCCGGCCAAGCGGGATGTCACGCCGGAAGCGACCGAGGCGGTGTGTAATCGCATGATGCCGGGCTTTGGCGAGCTGATGCGGGCCGAATCCCTCAAATTTGTGCCGACCGCCATTCTGTCGCGCCAGACTGCCGGGTTGCGCGACGATACCCTGATCGTCAATCTGCCGGGCAAGCCCAAATCAATCCGCGAATGTCTGGATGCAGTCTTCCCCGCCATCCCCTACTGTATCGATTTGATGGAAGGACCGTATCTCGAGTGCGATGAAACTGTCATCAAGCCATTTCGTCCGAAAAAATAGCGAACCCGACCATAAAAAATAATGGCGAGCCACGGCTCGCCATTATTTTTAACTCATCTGTCTGCGCAGACACACCACATCAATTATTTGCGGCCGAATACTTTCACGCCCGCTTTGCTGCGCTCTGAATTACCGTACACTTCGATCTTTTTCACACAACGACGCGAACCCAGTGATTTCCACTCGGTCTCTTTATCACTGCTCATATCCCGATCAAAATGAATGGTTTTGGTACGGTCACCACCATAGGTCACCACCACCCGATCCAGGGTCAAATCACGCTCCGCCTTCACCTTGATATATTTGGTCTGACGGCAAATCACCAAAGGAATTGTCGCACCATGATCACCGGCTCCCAGTAAAATAGTCCGCCCCAGCGTGAACTGATCGTCACCGGCATGGCTGGCTGACGCCACCACCAGCAAGACACCACCCAGCAAGCTGCGTGCAGAAAAACGGGAATTCCAGATAGACATCAAGGACATAACACCTCCAATAAAAAATGGAGTGTGATGATAAGGGTTAAACCATAACGGAAGCTGTATCACGGCTGAATTTGCTGCGAATGTGCGGGGATCAACTGAGAAAACAGCGCGACTTTTCGGCAAAAAGAGAAGAGCCGCAGATAGCGGCCCTTGCGGCAAGAGAGCGCTTAGCGCTCCATGATTTGGGTCACGTCATCTTTCTTGATCATTACCTCGCGCCCTTCATGATCGTAATAGCGATACATGCCGGTGCTCTCGTCCAGCTTGGGTTTGCTCTCTGTGGTGATCATCTTGCCATCCTTGGTGCTCATGATGTATTGGGAGCTGCATGCCACCAGCCCCAGGGCACACACCAGGATCATCATCAGTTTTTTCATTGCGGCCTCTTCTGCGATCATCCTCACCACGAGGATGTTTCTTGAAGCCTAGTTCAATCGCACGGCACGGGATGGCAGGATGAGCAAAGCGGGATCGCCGTCAATAATCAGCGACTTAGCCTAGTTATCTGGCCGGGTGGCGAGCGCAATGAAAAAGGCCGGACATCTCTGTCCGGCCTCTTCTTTTCAGCGCAAGAACGCAATCATGACTTGGCAGGCTGACGCTCACCGGTCACGGTCGGATTCTTGGGATCCATGCTCCACTCGTACCAGCCGCCGTCGTAGACGCTGATCTGTTTCCAGTCCATCAGCCAGGCGTAGAAGAAGGCCTCGGAGGCGCGCCAGCCGGTACCGCAGTAGAACGCCGCCTGCTGGGTCGGCTCGATATTCCACTGCTCCCACATGGCGAGGATCTCGCGGGCCGGCTTCATGGTGCCGTCCGGGTTGTGGAAATCGCTCATACTGTTGGCATCCACCCCGCCATGACCCCACTTGGCCCCCGGGATATCGCCCTTCGGCTTGATGTAGCTGTAGCCAGAGGTGTTGCCGACAAACTCGTCCCAGGTACGCACGCTGACCAGTGCGCTATCGGGCTGCTTGAGCAGCTCTTTCGCCTGGCTTAGCGTGGTGTAGTACTCGGGGTGAGCGGGAATGGCCACGCCAAACTCCTTCACCGGCTCATATTTGTTGGGCAGACCGGTTTCGGTGCGCAGGTGCTGGATAAACCAGGCATCCAGGCCACCGTCCAGCAGGCGCACATCTTCCACCCCCGCGTACATCATCAGATGCGCGGCTCGGGCCGCCGCCATGGTGTTGCGACCGTAAAGGATCACGGTGGTGTCGTGACGGATGCCGTTATCCAGCAGCAGCTTCTTGAGCGCTTCGTCAGAGACCTTGTTCCACAGCGGCTCCTCTTCGAGGCTGTTGGTATCGATATAACCGGCCCCCGGGATGTGGCTGATGAGGTAGGCCTTGGGTGAACCCCAATCCACTTCAAACAGCTTCCAGTCACCCTTGGGCGCCGCGGCAACCGGCTTGCCCTCTTGCAGATCCGCCAACCAGCGCGGATAGACCAGCTGCTGCCAGCGTGCCAGCGACTCGCGCGGTGCGGCTTGCCACCCTTGCAGCTCGAACAGCTGCTTGATCCCCTGCTTGCGCAGCAGACGGGCCACCTCGGCCACTTCGCGGGACGCACCGTAGAGGGCAACCGGACGATCGGCCTTCAGCCCCTTGATCTCGAGGGCCTTTGGCCACTCTTCATCGCTGTATTTCCACTCGGCAGAGAGGTTCTCGGCGCCCGCCACATGGCCGCCCTGCTTCTCCCCTTCCATCGGCCACCCCTGATAGAAGTAGCTGGCGCGGGTATCCAGGATGACAGCCTGTTTGGCCTTGGCATCGGCCAGCGAGAGCGGTGGCAACTCCCCTGCCACGGCGGGCAGGGCACACCAGAGCAGTAAGGTCGCCAGCGCGGCCTGCAGGAAGCGAAGATGTCGTTTCATGGTGATTTCTCGATTCATAGTGAACAAGGTTAAAAAATGGAGCGACCCAGCCGCTCGGCCAGCAGCTCCAGCGCCGCCGTGCCCGCCAGCGAGTTACCGGCTTTGTTGAGCTCGGGCGACCAGACACAGACGCAGAGCTCGCCCGGGATCAGGGCGATGATACCGCCGCCGACACCCGATTTGCCCGGCATGCCGACCCGATAGGCAAAATCCCCCGCCTCATCATAGAGACCGCAGGTGGCGAGCAGGGCGTTGACCTGCTTGGTGGTGCGGGCGGGCAGCAGCGGTACGCTCTCGCCCAGTGGCACACCACGGTTGGCCAGATAGATGAATGCCCGCGCCAAATCGACGCAGCTCATGCGAATGGCACAGGCATTGAAGTAGCTTTGCAGCACCTTGTCCACTTCGTTTTCGAAGTTGCCGTAGGCCTTCATCAGATAGGCGATGGCGGCGTTGCGGGCAGAGTGCTGATATTCGGAGCGAGCGACGACCTGATCCGCCATGATGGCCGGATTGCCGGAAAGGCGGCGCACCAGCTCGAGGGTACGTTGACGGGGCGCTGTGAGGCGGGTCTCCAGCAGATCGCTCACCACCAGCGCCCCGGCATTGATAAAGGGGTTGCGGGGGATCCCCTGCTCGAACTCGAGCTGAACCAGCGAGTTGAAGGGCTGGCCGGAGGGCTCCTTGCCAACCCGGGCCCAGATCTCCTCCTCCTGATAGAGAGTGAGTGCCAGGGTCAGGCTCAGGGCCTTGGAGATACTCTGGATGGAGAAGGGTTCAAAAGCGTCACCGGCGGTGAACAGCTCCCCCTCGACGGTACAGACTGCGATACCCAGCCGATCGGCAGGCACCTGAGCCAGTGCCGGAATGTAGTCGGCCACCTTGCCTTGTCCCAGCAACGGGCGCACCTCTTCAAGGATGCTGGCCAGTAATTCGGATGACAACACCATAAGCAATAAGCGATTCCAT
Source organism: Aeromonas sp. DNP9 (assembly GCF_001728955.1). Lineage (NCBI taxonomy): Bacteria > Pseudomonadati > Pseudomonadota > Gammaproteobacteria > Aeromonadales > Aeromonadaceae > Aeromonas > Aeromonas sp. DNP9. The sequence continues at coordinate 18,984 of NZ_LYSQ01000024.1, forward strand.
GACTAAAACAGCGGTGGAGATCCCATCCCCACTGACAAAAATCCCGCCAGCGGCGGGATTTTTCAGTTACCCACAACAAGGCGCCAGATGCGGCAGCCTTGTATCAGGCCGGTTCACCGTACCAGAGGTCGAACAGCTCGGTAACGACCACGGCTTCCATCCCCTTGCCTTCCAGCCAGGATTTGACGGCAGCGCGGTCTTCTTCGGTACACTTGCCCAGTTGCTGGGTGCAGATCATCCCTTCCCAGGCCAGGTGACCGGAGCCGGCAAAAGCCAGTTTACGGGGTTCAACAACCTCATCGATCATCGCATCGACTACCGCATCGATGGTCTCTTCGGCAGTGCCGACCGGGAAGTTGAAACTGATGTCGAAACCCATTTCCTGGAATTCATCGACGCGCAGTTTCTTGCGCAGGCGGCGGCTACGATTGGCCATGATAGCTCCTCAAGTTAGTTGATACGCTAGGTGTGTTGACGTGCCAGCTTAGCTGACACGCTTGAAAATCAGATCCCAAACCCCGTGGCCCAGACGGTGGCCACGTTGTTCAAATTTGGTCAGCGGACGCCAGTCCGGACGAGGCACCCAGTTGCCGGTGGCAGAGGTATTCTCGTAACCCTCGGCGGCGCTCATCACTTCCAGCATGTGCTCTGCATAGTTTTCCCAGTCGGTCGCCATGTGGAACACGCCACCGATGGCCAGCTTCTGGCGAATGTCCTGGGCAAATGCAGGCTGTACAATGCGACGCTTGTGGTGACGGCTCTTGTGCCAGGGATCCGGGAAGAAGAGCTGCAGGCAGGAGAGTGAACCGTTCGGGATCATGTGCTCCAGCACCTCGACCGCATCGTGGCATATCACCTTCAGATTGGTGACCCCCGCTTCCTGAGCGGTACCCAGACAGGCGCCCACGCCCGGCGAGTGCACTTCAATGCCAATGAAGTTCTTCTCGGGGGCATTTTTGGCCATCTCCACCAGAGAGGCCCCCATACCAAAGCCGATCTCCAGCACCACAGGTGCTTCACGGCCAAACAGTGCGACCAGATCGAGCTGCTTTGGCTCAAAATCGATGCCCATGACCGGCCAAAGCTCTTCCAGGGCCTTCTCCTGCCCTTTGGTCAGGCGGCCTTCGCGACGGACAAAGCTGCGGATCTTGCGCATGAACTTGCCGTCTTCGTTAAATACATCTTGGGTCACAGGCATAATGGTCTCGTTATTTCATCAATCCGGGTAATACATCTTGTGTTCGATCCCGAGCGGGACCGCTCGCGGCTCGGCATTTCATCGACCCGCGAAAACAGGGGAGCGAATTATCCCAAGATAGGCCCAAGGCGCAAGTGTTTCGCGCAACAAATATTCCGGCTATCCACTTCCCTGCTCCCTCACTGGCATCACCACACTGACTAACCGCCCAATATAATCCGCAGTAGAGTCGTTCCAGCCCTTTTTTGGCGATTTTTGTGACAATCATTGCCTCATTTCTGAAATCTGATACAAACGGATAACCTGGCGGTCGAATGGAGCGACCGCCCACATGCCGAGAGAATTGTCTATGCAGCCGTTTTTTGCCCAGCGCTTCAAGAAGGTCGAGCCTTCCTTTATCCGTGAAATCCTCAAAGTTGCCGCCAATCCGGAGATCATCTCCTTCGCCGGTGGCCTGCCCAATCCCCACCTGTTTCCGGTCAAGGCGATCGATCAGGCCTGTCAGGATGTACTGCGCGAGCAAGGGGCTGCCGCCCTGCAATATGCGGCGACCGAGGGCTTCGCCCCGCTGCGCCAGTATATTGCCGACCGCTATCTGGCCCGCCACGGCATGCAGGTCAATCCGGACAACATCCTCATCACCAGCGGCTCCCAGCAGGCGCTGGATCTGCTGGGCAAGGTGCTGATCGACGAGGGTCAGGATCTCATCATCGAAGAGCCGGGTTACCTTGGCGCCATTCAGGCTTTTTCTGTCTACCAGCCCACCTTCAAGCCGATCACCCTTGAAGAAGAGGGTCTGGATCTGGCGGCGCTGGATGCGCTGCTGGCAAGCGGCTCCAGTGCCAAGCTGCTCTACGGCGTGCCCAACTTCCAGAACCCGAGCGGTGTCTCCTATAGCCGTGCCAACCGCGAGGCACTGGCCGAGCGACTGGTGCGCCACGAGCTGTTGATGGTGGAAGATGATCCCTACGGCGAGCTACGCTTCGAGGGTGAGCATCTCCCCCCCATAGCCAAGCTGGCGCCAAACAATACCGTGCTGCTCGGCTCGTTTTCCAAGACCGTGGTGCCCGCCTTCCGTCTGGGCTGGATGGTGATGCCGGACTGGCTGCGCAAGAAGGTGACCATCGCCAAGCAGGCGACCGATCTGCACAGCAACGCCTTCAGCCAGCAGGTGCTGCACCGCTTCCTGACCGACAACTCTCTCGACGCTCACTTGGAGAAGATCAAGGAGGTCTATGGCCGCCAGCGTGCCGCCATGGAAGCCGCGCTGGCCCGTCACTGCCCGCCCGGCGTCAGCTACACCAGACCGGAAGGGGGCATGTTCCTCTGGCTGACCCTGCCAGCCCACATCAGTGCCATGGCGCTGTTTGACGAGGCAATCAAAGAGAAGGTGGCTTTCGTCCCCGGCGCTCCCTTCTATGTGCGCCCCGAGATCAAGAATACCCTGCGCCTGAGCTTCTCCTGCGTCGATGAAGCGACCATCGAGGAGGGGGTCAAACGCTTGGCCCGCGCCCTCCAGCGCATGCTCTGATCGTCAGACAAACGGTACCAACAAAAAACCAGCGAGCGATCGCTGGTTTTTTTATGCTCCCCATTCAACCGTTCAGCCAAACAAGGTCTTGCAAAACTGCTTCATCGGGATGGGGCGGCTGTAACGATACCCTTGCAGATAGTCAACGTGGCGAGCCCGCAGATAGTCCGCCTGCGACTGCTTCTCGACCCCCTCCGCGATCAGGATCAATTCAAGTCGCTTTGCCAGATCAATCACGTTTTCAACGATATGGCTGGAGAGTGCATCCGTACCGATCATCTCCACAAAGCTCCGATCAATCTTGAGTGCATCGACCTGAAACTGTTGCAGATAAGTGAGACTGGAGTGACCGGTGCCAAAGTCATCGATAGAGATCAACACGCCCAGTTTGCGCAATTCAGCAAACATCCGGGCAGTTGTCTCATCAGCCACCAGCAGCTCCCGCTCAGTCAGCTCCAGCCCCAAATCAACGGGATTGTCCTGAAACGCGTGGAGAAAGGCCTTGCAGTCAGCCAACAGGTCGAGATCCTGAAAGTGCTTGGCGCTGATATTGAAGCAAAAATGGAACTTGGCCGGCAGCTTGCGGGCATAAGGGGCGAAGTGGTCGCGCACCTGAGCCATCAACAGGCTGGTCATGGGCACGATCAACCCGCTATCTTCCGCCAACGGAATAAAGCGATCCGGCGAGATCATCCCCTGCTTGGGATGCAGCCAGCGCATCAGCACCTCACAGCCACGCCACTGCTCATCCTCACCGGAGACCACCGGCTGCAGATAGGGGATAAACTCCTCCTCGATCAACGCGCGCTTGAGCTCCTCCGCTGGTGAGCTGCTACGCCCCATCAGCCTGAAGGTACCGAATCCAATCAGCAGCGCCAGCAACGGAGAGAGGATCAAGGTATCTCTGGAGTAGCGCCATGCGTGGCTCAAGTAGTCATGCACCGTGACTTGGGTGACAACCTGATAGGGGAAATCGGCCGAAGCGAGAGCAATATAACCCTCTTCTGTCGGAGAGGGCGCCGCCCCGAACTGACCTGAGCCAAACAGTGCCCTCTGACCCACCACGAGAGCCATCGGGGAGTTCTTGCTGGAGATCTCCAGGGTATTGCGCAAGTAGTAGCCATCTATACCGATCAGCACACTCCCCTTGTCCGTTTCATGACGTAGCACGATCAAGGGACGATCCGGTGTGACCTCATTGCCGGGCAGCAGTTGCAGACTGCCATCCACATAACTGTCAGGATTGAAGGGGCCATCGTAGTCACCATAGAGCGAGGTGCAGTAGATGTGGCTGCCGACAGCCAGATTGGCGGAACGGACATCAGGCACAGTGGCCACCTGTTCGCGCAGGAGTTGTGCCGCCTCCTTGCAGGAGTGACCAAGCATCCCCTCCACATTGATGGCCGCCTGCCGGGCATGGCCGATGGAGCGATCAAACATCATCCGGGCATGCTGCAACCGTGAATCGGCATCACGCTCTATCTCGGTCACGGTCTGCCAGATAACGGCAACAATCCCCAGCAGCAGGATCCCGCCCCCCATCAGCAACGCCAACAGAATCCTCGAGTAAAGCTGACGAAGTTTCAAACGACGAAATGGCATGGCGGCCTCTTTGATGCTCGGATAATGGGTGACAGCCTCGTTGGACAGGCGAAAAGGGTCGCCATAATAGCGATTGTTCAACAAATCTCCACACAACAAAAATCAATCAATTCAAACTATTGTTCAACAATATCTGGTAAGAAAAAGATAGAGTTAAAACCAGTCTAGTGAACAACACATGCCAAGCTCGTCCACTTGTTGCAGCTGGACGACGCAATTAGAGTAGAGCAAACGGCAGCAGGAGCATGCAGCGATGAAGATTCTTATTACCGGAGGAACCGGCTTTATCGGCCGCAAGCTGGTTGCCCATCTCAAGGTCAATCACGAGGTCGTGGTATTGAGCAGGCAGGGGAGCCGCGCTTACTCCCTGCTCGGTCACGATATCAAGGTATTGGATAACCTCGATCGGCTTGATGACCTCAATGACGTGGACGCAGTGATCAATCTGGCCGGTGAACCCATCGCCGCCGGACGCTGGAGCGAGTCGCGCAAACAGCTGCTCTGCGATAGCCGCTGGCTGTTGACCGAGCAGCTGGTGGACCTCATCAAACTATCCAGCACGCCGCCCAAGGTGCTGATCAACGCCTCCGCCATCGGCTGGTATGGCAGACAGGGCACCGAAACCCTCGATGAGCAGTGCCGCTCTCCCAACGACGAGTTTACCCACCAGCTCTGCCAGCAGTGGGAAACCTTGGCGCAGGAGGCCCAGAGCCGCCAAACCCGGGTCTGTATCGTGCGGATCGGGCTGGTGCTTGGTATGGATGGCGGCGCCCTGCCCAAAATGCTCCCCCCCTACCGACTCGGACTCGGCGGCCCCATGGGGTCAGGCAGCCAGATGATGAGCTGGATCCATGTGCAGGATCTGGTACGCGCCATGCTGTTCCTGCTGGAACACGAAGAGTGCAGCGGCATCTTCAACGGCACTGCGCCCCATCCGGTCAGCAACCGGGAGTTCAGCCAGACCTTGGCTGCGACGCTACACCGCCCGCATATCTTCTTCGTCCCGGCGCCGCTGTTGCAACTGGTGATGGGGGAGGCGGCAGATCTGCTGCTGACCGGGCAAAAGGTGATACCAGCACGGCTGCAACAGGCCGGTTTTCACTTCAGCTATCCCGAGCTGCCGAGCGCCCTCACCAATCTGCTGCGCGAGCCCCGCTAACTCACACCCGCTCGCAGCGTCCACTCGTCAGCACCTCGCATAGCAAGCAACCCGGCCAATGGCCGGGTTGCTTGTCTATTGTGGCTGCGCTATTGCACCTTGTGTACATCGGCTCGTTTTGGCTGGATTACAACAACCCCTGACCCAGCCCCCGCAGCCGATCGCTCAGGGTGCCAGCCAGCAGCTGGCGCTGCATCCCCTGCCCCGCCAGCGTTACCAGCAAGGCCCCCAGCGTCGGCAGGCCAAGCCAGATGGCCCAGTGGAACTGCCACTGCCCCTCGAACCACCACCACTGCAGGCCAAAGGAGCAGAGCTCCACCACCATGGCGGCACAGAGCCCCGCCAGCGCACCACTGGCCACCAGCTCCCAGCGCAGCATCTTTTTCAGCAGGTCGCTGCTGGCACCCAGAGTGCGCATCAGCAACAGCTCGCGCCGACGCTGAGCCATGCTGGCCTGGGTCTGGGTCAGCAGCACCAGCAGCGCGGCCACCGTCACCAGCCCCAACATCAGCGCCAGCGCCCGGCCCACCTGCTCCGATACCTGAGTGAGCCGCGCAATCAGGTCATCCACATCGATAAGACTCACCGTGGGGTGACGGCGAATAAGTTCCACCTCGGCAGTGCGCCCCGCCTCGGGCAATCGGTAACTACCAAGCCAGGTACGGGAGAAGGGTGCCAGCAGCTCCTCGGAGAAGATCATGTAGAAGTTGGGACGCATATTGTCCCACTTGATGCTGCGCAAACTGGTGACCCTGGCGCCAAAGCTGCGCCCCTCGATGGTAAAGGCGAGCATGTCCCCCAGCTTGATATCGAGTCGCTTGGCCAACTCGCTATCCACCGACACCTCGCCGGGCCCGGCGAGCCATTTCCCGGCCACCAGCTTGTTGTCGATTGGCAGGGTTGTTGTGGTAGTGAAGTTAAGCTCCCGATCGACCCCCTCGCGGCCACTACTGACCCCCTCGCCTACCGCCTCACCGGCGATATGGGTCAGCCTGCCGCGCACCATGGGATAGAAGTCGGAGGTGGTGGCCCCCGCCGCCGCCAGCTCGCTCAGGATCCCCTCCCGTTCGTTTTCGGCCACATTGACCAGAAACCGGTTGGGCGCATCGACAGGCAGGCGAGCCGAAAACTCATCCAGCAGATCGACCCGGGCCGCCCAGAGCAAGCCAAACAACATCAATGCCAGTGCAAAACCCGCCAGCTGGAACAGGCCGCTGCTGCGCTCGCGCGACAGGTGTGCCAGCGCCAGCCGCAAGGCATGAGGCCCGCTCACTCTGGCCCCCAGCCGCAACATCAGCGCTGCCAGCAGGGCCAACAGCCCCATCAGCAAGCCCATACCGCCGACCAAACCAAGAGCCAACCGCACATCGGCGGTAAAGCCCCAGACCAGCGCAAACAGCCCGAGCAGGCCGACCGGCAGCGCCAGCCAGGGGGGAATGCCCGCCTCCAGCTCGCGGCGCAATACCCGCAGCGGCGGCACTTTCAGCAGCCGCAAGAAGGGTACAAAAGCGAGCAGCAGAGTGATAAAGAGCGCCACCGCCACCCCCAGCGCAAAGGGACGCCAGGAGGGGGGCGGCAGATCCGGCGGCAACAGCTCCCCCAGCAGTTGCAAGGTGATCCACTGCATGGCTGTGCCCGCTACCAGACCCAGCAGCGCACCGATCAGCGTCAGCGACAGCAGCAGGGCTCCCATCAGTTGCCAGAGCGAGCGACGGGATGCCCCCAGGGTTTTGAGCAGCGCCACCATATTGGTCTGACGCTCGGCAAAGTGGCGCACCGCAATACCCATCGCCAACGCCCCCAGCAATACCCCGCTTAGCGAGGCAAGCCGGAAGAAACGCTCGGCATTGGCCAGTGAGCGGCCCACTTGGGATTCGCTGTCATCCGGTTTGATCCACTTCTGTCCGGCCTGCAATTGCGGCAACAACCATTGCTCGTAACGGGCCAGCGACTCTCGCGGCCCCTTGAACAGATAGCGCCACTGCTGGCGGCTGCCGGGGAGCAGAGCACCGGTCGCCTCGATATCGGCACTGTGGATCAGCGCCCGCGGCGCCAGCAGGAAGGGGCTGAAGCCCTGATCCGGCTCCTCGCCAAGCAGGCCTGCCACCTTGAGCACCGTATTGCCCACCTCCAGCTCATCCCCCGTTTTAGCCTTAAGCAGCTGCATCACCCGGGCGGAGAGCCAGATCTCGCCGGGAGCCGGGGCGCGGGCAGGTTCCAGAGTGAGCTTGCCATAGAAGGGAAAACCATCGGGCACAGCCCGAATGGAGGCAAGCTGCAGCGCGTCGCCGTGAAACAGCATGCTGTTGAAGCTGACGGTGGTCTGCACCGCCAAGCCATCCTGTTTCGCTCGGGCCAGCCAGCCATCCGGCAGGGCGGCTGCGGTGCGCAGCACCCGATCCGCCCCGATAAAGTCGCGGCCCGACGCCTTGAGTCCAGCATCGAGCCGATCCGCCACCAGCGCCACACTCAAGACGCACGCCACGCTCAGGGCCAGCGCCAGCACAAACCAGCGCAGCTCGCCGCTGAAACCTTCCCGGCGCAGCAGTCGCCATCCCAATCGCCACTGCATCATCCCTTGTATCTCCCGCCTGACCCGCTGCTCACTCCGTTACACCACATCATGGGCCACCTCGCGATCCAGCCGACCCGCCGTCATGACCAGTTGCCGCTGGCAACGCTCGGCCAACTGATGGTCATGAGTCACGACCACTAGCGTGGTGCCGTGCTTGCGATTGAGTTCAAACAGCAGCTCGATCACTTTCTCGCCGGTCTTGCTGTCGAGGTTGCCGGTCGGCTCGTCCGCCAGCAGCAGACTGGGGCGGGTCATAAAGGCGCGGGCGATGGCCACCCGCTGCTGCTCACCGCCGGAGAGCCGTGGCGGCAGATGGTGCAACCGCTCGCCAAGTCCGACCGCAGCCAGCAGCTCGCGGGCTCTTGGTTCGCAATCCCGCTCGCCGCGCAGCTCGGCGGGCAGCATCACATTCTCCAGCGCCGTCATGGTCGGGAGCAGCAGGAACGACTGGAACACAAAACCGATCTGCTCGGCGCGCAATCGGGCCCGCCCCTCCTCATCCAGCTCACCGAGAGATTTGCCGAGGATCTCGATGTCTCCCTGACTCGGCAGATCGAGCCCGGCCAGCAGCCCCAGCAGGGTGGACTTGCCGGAGCCGGAGGCGCCGACCAGGGCCACCGTCTCGCCACTATTGACTTGCAGATCGATCCCTTCAAGGATGGTGAGGCTTTCCTGGCCGAGGCGAACCGATTTGCCGAGGCCCTTGACGACAATAATGGGGGTTGAACTCATGCTCTGTATCCTTTGTTCCAATTCCTTGATGACAATCCATAGCGGGAGTTGAATTGATGGTGCGTATTCTGTTTGCCTTGTTCGTTGGCCTCGGCAGCCTGCTCTCGTCGGCTCAGGCCCAGACCCTGCTGGTGCTGGGAGACAGCCTGAGCGCCGGCTATCAGATGCAGGTTGAGCAGAGCTGGCCCGCCCTGCTCAACCAGAAATGGCAGGAGGAGGGGGGAAAACACACTCTGCTCAATGCCAGCATCAGCGGTGAAACGACACAAGGGGCGCTGGCCCGTCTGCCCGCTCTGCTGAAGGAGCACAAGCCGGACTGGCTGCTGATCGAACTGGGGGGCAACGATGGTCTGCGCGGCTTCGCACCGACCATTACCCGCCAAAATCTGGCCAGCATGATCGCGCTCGCCAAGGAGCAGCAGACCCGTGTGGTGTTGACCCAAATCCAGCTGCCCCGCAACTACGGTGCCCGCTATCTGCGCCAGTTCGAACAGATCTTTCCCGAGTTGGCCCAGGCTAACGATCTGCCACTGCTGCCCTTCTTTATGGATGATATTGCGCTGCGCCCTGAACTTATGATGAACGATGGCGTTCACCCAACCCCGGCGGCCCAGCCACAAATCCGCGATAAAGTCGCCCGCTTTATGGAACCGCTGCTCAGCCAATAAGCCCACCGTCTATCGCCAATATCCCATAACAAAATATCCCGCCAAAATCGGATGTTTTGAATGGTCGACGATCTCTGCGTGGCACCTTGATTCAACCAATCCATCGCCAATACCCAATAACAACACATCCCGCCGAAGCGGGATGTGTTGTTATTGATTTAGCATAACCGGCAGGCAGCTTCTCAGCTTTCCAGCACCTGGCGCAGCCGCTCCTGGGCCACCCCCACCAGCAAGTCGGGCTGGAATTTGGAGATAAAGCGGTCACACCCCACCTTCTTGACCATGGCTTCGTTGAAGTTGCCGCTCAGGGAGGTGTTGAGGGTGATAAAGAGATCGGACATACGCGGATCGCTGCGTACCTCGTGGGTCAGGCGGTAGCCGTCCATCTCCGGCATTTCGGCATCGGTGATCATCAGCAGGATCTCGTCAGTCACCTTCTTGCCAGCATCACACCATCCCTTGAGCAGGGTCAGCGCCTGCAAACCATCCTGACACTCGATCACCTCAAGCCCAAGCTGGCCCAGGGTCTCGCGCACCAGATTGCGCGCGGTGCTGGAGTCATCGACGATCAGCACTTTGCGGCCATGCATCTCGGGCAGGATCTCCCGATCCAGCACCTCTTCGGAGATGCGGATGTCATAGGTGATGATCTCCGCCAGCACCTTCTCCACGTCGATGATCTCGACGATCTGATCCACTCCATCTTCGGGAATGCGGGTGATGGCAGTGAGGTAGTTGGCGCGCCCGGCGGAGCGCGGCGGTGGCAGGATATCCTTCCAGGTCATGTTGACGATGTTGGCCACCTGCCCCACCAGAAAACCCTGAATGGTACGGTTGTACTCGGTGATGATGAGGTTGGATTCACTGTCGATGGGCATGGGGCGCATACCGATGGCGCTGCGCAGGTTGATCACCGGGATCGAGGTACCGCGGATATTGGCTACCCCGCTGATATTGTGATGGGAGCCCGGCATCTTGCTCAGATGGGGCAACTTGACCACTTCCCGTACCTTGAAGACGTTGATGGCGAACATCTGACGGGTGCCGAGACGAAACATCAACAACTCGAGTCGGTTTTCACCCACCAGTTGAGTTCGTTGATCAACGGAATCCAATATACTCGCCATACGCTGATATCCATCTGATTATTAATCGACTCTATTATAGAGGCTGCCCGCCAGGAAAGGCAGGCGCATTTTCAACCAGAGCGACCAACCAGACAAAAAAAGTGAGGCCGAAGCCTCACTTATCTCATTGATTTTAAAATCAATAGCTACAGACAGACTTCCAGCTGCCATCGGTTGCCTTGGGCTCGCTGCTGGTCCACCAGTTGGCCTGCCACACTACCTTGTTATGGGTGATGCGATCGCCGCCATTGGCATGATCCCCCTGTGGCCAGCTCGGATAGGCCTTGTAGGCCGCCGGATTGACGTTCTGGCTGCTGCAGCTGGTGCCCGGATTCTCGCCGCCACCCGAGCCCAGCACGGCCTCCGGCAGGGTCGGGAACTCGGCCTTGAGCCCGATGGTCTGGCTGCCGCTGATGATGCGCATACCGCTCGGCACGCCAGCGGCGGGCAGGTAGTAGGTCATGGCGACTTCAATCTCGGCCCCCGGCGCCAGAGTCTGCCAACCCGGCAGGTTCATGGCGACCTTGTGGAAGTCCTTCTCATTGGCAATGCCTTCCGAGTTGTCGTTGCCACCGCTCTCCACCACTTTGAGCCCCATGCCACTCTGATCCGTGATGGTGTCAGAGGTGGAGGTGGGCACCAGAAACTCGATGCGCGCGCCGCCCGGAATGGTCTGGGTCGACTTGTTGACCAGCTTGAGTTTCGGGTTGATCGGATAGTTGGAGTCCCCTTCCTTGAAGCCGGAGAGGCTGACCTGGATGTCGAGCTGGGCGCTCGGCGCGGCCAGATCGTTTTGCTTGGTGTTGTACGGAGTTGCCTTGGCAAACTTCTCATAAGCCAGGGTGGTCAGGGTACTGCCCATGCCGTACTCGTTCTTGGCCGGATCGAAGGCGTAATCACCCGCCATCTCCCAGAACATCACGCCACCCAGACCGCGCTTGATGATGTAGTCGAGCTTGTGGCCCATGGACTCTTCATCTTCGGTGGAGAGAAACACCTTCTTCTCTTCGTTCCACAGCCAGGGCGCGTGGGCCTTCTCATCGTAGTAACGCACATACTTGCCCTGCATCACGTGAGCCGGATTGTTGGGATCCAGACCCCAGGCAGTGCCATAACTCGGCAGCGTGGTGATGCCGAGGCTGGCTGCATGCTCCAGGTTTTTGGCATGCCACATGGGCACGGCGCCACCGCCGATCTCTTTGCCGTTCTTGTCGAGATCATGCCAGATGTTGTCGATGCCGACCGCCCCGTTGCCGCACGGAATGGTGCTGCCACCTGTGCCCGGCTGGCACTCGTTCTGGCTCGGCAGGGCTGCCTTGCCACCCAACCCATGACTGCCACCGCTCACCCCCTGCCAACCGCGGGTGTAATAGGGCACGCCAACGTTGATCTTGCCAGCCGCCAGCGCACCGCGGAAGTAGTGGGCAGACCAGGCGGCGTTGAGGTAACCGATGCCGCCAAACTGGGCCTGGGTATAGACGCCCCAATGGGAGAGCTCGGGGTCAGCATTGTTGTCGAACAGGGCCGCATTGTGACCGACAAAGTGGTTCCAGGCGCCGTGGAAGTCATAGGTCATCAGGTTGACGTAGTCGAGATATTGGGTGACCTGGAAGTTCTCCATCCCGCGCAGCAGATAGGCCGATGCCGGTGAGGCGATGGTCAGCATGTACTTGCGGCCATCTTCATTACCGGCGTTGTCGAGCCGCGCCCGCAAGGTCTTCATCAGCACCTCGTAGTTGGCAAACAGCTTGGCCCGGCACTGGTTGGAGAGCGGGAAGTCGTTGGGGTTGCCCGCATCCTTCATCGAGGTGGGATATTCGTAGTCGATATCGACCCCATCAAAGCCGTACTGGCGGATAAAGCTCACCGCCGAGTCAGCCAGGGTGTTGATACCGGCAGTATTGACCGAGCAGTCGCCCTTGGTGGTGGCGGTGTAGAAGCCACGGGTATCGGCCCAGCCCCCGACCGAGATGAGGGTCTTCACGTCCGGATACTGCTTCTTGTACTTCGACAACAGGTTGAAGTGGCCCTTGTAGGCGAATTCAGGATCCATCTCGGCACCCGGCACGCCATCCCAAGTCATCTTGGTGGCTGCATCGTCCACCTTGATGGTATGGCTCTGCTCATCCACCGCCGCGAAGGCGTAGTTGATGTGGGTGATCTTGTTCCATGGAATATCGCTCACCAGATAGGCGGGCAGGCCGTTCTTGCCGGTGCGCCAGGAGGTGAAGTAGCCGATAACCCGGCGGGCATGGTCATCCCCCATGCACTCGTAGCCATCCGGGCGATAGATCTGGCGAATGTCACAAGAGAGGTTGCCACCGGTGGGCGGCAGCGCGGCCTCCTCGACATTGACGGTCACCGCCGCCGACTCGCCGCTCAGATTGCTCTTGTCAGTGGCCACCAGCTTGAGGGCGGCACTGCCTTTGGCATCCGGTGTCCAGTTCACCTGCCAGGGGGCAGTGGTATCTTCGCCCACCTTCTTACCATCGACATAGAGCTCGACTTTGGCCACATCGTTGTTGGCATCGGTGACGTTACCGCTCACCGCCAGGCTGCGACCCAGCGTCACCTTGGCGCCATTGGCCGGGCTGCTGATGCTCGCCTTGGGCGCCTCTGGCGCCACCACGGCGGCGACATTGAAGCTCGAATCCGCCTCGCTCAGCACCTTGCCATCTTTATCCAGCGCACGAGCCTTGAGGGTATGGGCCCCCACTCCGGCGGCGCTCCAGCTGGCACTCCAGGGCGAGGCGCTCGCCGTGGCCACCAGCTTGCCGTCGACAAGATATTCCACCTTGGCCAACGCCGTTACCGGGCCGCTCAGGGTCACTGCCAGCGCCACGCTGGCTCCTTCGTTGAAGCTGGAACCGGCAGCCGGTGAGCTGATGGCTACGCCGAGTGCAGGAGGAGGCACCTCGCCGCCATAGGGCTTCCAGGCATCTGCCCAGACCGCCCCGACACCCGGCTCATAGTGATAGGGGGATGCCCCGCACCAGCCTGAATAGGGGAATTCTTTGCACTCGTAGAGGGCGCCGACGTTGCTGACGATATCGCCAGCCTTGTAGGCAGTACCGGATTTATAGGCGGGATAAGCGGCCTGAACCCACGCGGGCGCAGCCGCAAGGGCGACCAGCATGGCAAGCCTGCTGGGTCTGAAGAGCTGTTGCATATTGTTATCTTCCTTGTTTTGTCTTGGCATTGGTCACCAAGGCAAAGAACAACCGCAACCTGCATGATGGGCGCAGACAACTGGCAATGGACCTGCCACAAAACCACCCCTCACCCAGGGAAACCCCGCTATCTGGATCCACGATCGAGACCGGAAGCATTGCGCCCCGACATCACTGCCGGTTTGCCCTTTACCTGGGTTCCGTGAGGAACGAACCCAGTATAGGAAGGCGACAAGATCCCCTCAATCTTTATTCTCAAAGAGAATTATCCCCTGCCACGAAAGCGTCATGATCACAGGGTTAAAATTGATTGAATTATCAAAAAAATCATACTGTTACGGGGATCATAAAAACGCTTCCCCGCACCTTCCCAGATTCATTTAATGTGCGTTGGCTCACTGGTATGACATGCCAGAAATGTGACAATGCGCGCCCTTGGTCAACGAGCCAAGGCTATGGAATCACTGGCAAAAATAAAAAAGGAACACCTATGAAAGGTACTCGTACCCTGCTGTCGCTGGCCGTGGGGCTGGCACTTGCATCCTCAGGCGCCCATGCGGCATTTGTCTGCCCGTCCGATCCGGCTCAACTCACCCCCATCCCGACCATTCAGGGCACAGGCTCCGCCAGCGTGCTGGCCACCCAGACCGTGACCGACAAGAACGGCAATGTGACCGGTAAAATCAGCCCGGGCACCTTCAACGTTCGCGGTATCGTGACGACGCTGGGCCAAAGCCTGACCAAGGGTTTCTATCTGACTGACCCGGTAGGCGATGGCAATCCGGCCACCTCTGATGGCATCTTTGTCTATCTGAACGACAAGGACTTCGCGACCAAATATAAAGACATCAAACCGGGGGCTGAACTCTGCCTCGAAGCCAAGGTCGAGGAGTACTACGGCGGCACCCAGCTCAAGCCCACCTTCGAATCCAGCAAAGCCCGCCTGCAAGTCACCGCACAAGGGCTGAATGTGCCGACCAGCGTATTGCAGGTCAATGAAGGGGAGACGCTGGCTCAAGCGCTCAATCGCCACGAAGGGATGCGGGTACGTCTCGACACCAGCAGTGACCTGCACCTGACCCGCAACTACGGCTTCGACTACAAGGTCTATCGCAACAACGTAGAGTTGGCCCACAAAACCCCGCTGATCAAACCGACCCAACTTCATGTTGCCAACAGTGCGGACGCTGTCGCACTAGCCACCAAAAATGGCAGCAACCGTCTGGTAGTCGAGTCGGATTACAAAGCGCCGGATGGCGTACTGCCCTGGTTCCCGAGCTGGGATGCCGATCAGGGATATCTGCGCATCGGTGATCAACTGACCGGGCTGGAGGGGGTGATCGTATACAACAAGGATGCCTTCCGTCTGGTGGTACCGAGCGATGTCACCCTGAGCGCCGGCGCCCTGCTGCGCACACCGGAAGATGACCGCCAACCGGCCCCCGCCCGGTCCACTGGCAGCGATCTGCGGATCGGCAGCTTCAACGTACTCAACTACTTCACCAGCCACTCCAGCATTGGTGGCGCGCTCAACGTGCTGTGCAAAGATCAGGCGGATGCCGACAGCGCCAAGGGGTGCAACCGCGGCGCCAAGAGCCTGGCCGACTTCGAGAAGCAGCGCACCAAGATCGTCAACGCCATCACCGAGATGGATGCCGACCTGCTCGGCCTGATGGAGATGGAGAACAACGGCTTTGGCGACAACTCCGCCATCAACAATCTGGTGACCCGTCTCAACGAGCAGCAGAAGGATGCGAACAAGCACTACGCCTATGTCCACCTGCCAGCCAGCCTGCTCACCAGCGAGAAATTCTTCGGTGGCGACGCCATCATGGTGGCCATGATCTATCGCCCTGCCCTGCTCACCCCGGCTAGCGAGGCCAATGTCATCCGCATGCCGGAGCAGCGCTATACCACGGGAGGCGTAGCCAAAACCGCCGGCCAGCGCGATTCTCTGGTGCAGAGCTTTACCGTCGCTGGCAGCAAGGATCCGCTGACGCTGGTGGTCAACCACCTCAAGTCCAAGGGCTCGGGCTGCTACGAAAACGGCGATGGCAAGACAGAACCGGCCGACCTGCAGGGCAAGTGTACCGAGTTCCGCGTGAGCGCGGCCAAGGTGCTGGGTGAAGCGGTCAGCAAGCTGCCGGGACAGGTGCTGCTGGTGGGCGACTTCAACTCCTACGCCAAAGAGGATCCGATCCGGGTGCTGACCGATTACAACCCGGCTGCCAGCGAGCGCAAGATTGTTTCGGCCTCTCACACCTTTATCGGTGAGCAGTCCTATGAACAGCTCGGTCGCGAAGTGACTCGCAGCTACGGCCTGATCGATCTCACCGTCAAATTCAACAAGGAGAAAGCCATCTCTTACAGCTACGACGGGGAGCTGGGCACCCTGGACTATGCCCTCGCCAACCCGGCGCTGGCCAGCAAGGTGGCTGGTGTCGCCGACTGGCACATCAACTCCTTCGAGAGCTCCCTGTTCGAGTACGGCAGCCAGTACACCGGCACCCTGCTCAAGTCTGACAACCCCTTCAGTGCCTCCGACCATGACCCCATCATCGTCGACCTGAGACTGGAGAGCGATGCCACCAAACCGGACACCTCCTCAGGCGGTGGTGCACTGGGACTCGGCCTGCTGGCCCTGTTGCCACTGGCCTGGCGACGTCGCCGTTAACCACTGGCGTATCTGAATAGTGCAAGCAAAGCCCGCGAGTCTCGCGGGCTTTTTCATTCAAATCATTGGATTTACAAATGAAAGGCGCGGACGTATGGAGAAAATAAATGATGGAGAAAACAAAAAGGCCACCGCGATGCGGTGGCCTTTTGCTTCTTGTAACAAGAATTTGGTGGAGCTACGCGGGATCGAACCGCGGACCTCTTGCATGCCATGCAAGCGCTCTCCCAGCTGAGCTATAACCCCGATTTGTGTGAATGACGGGCAGTCACTCTGAATTTGGTGGAGCTACGCGGGATCGAACCGCGGACCTCTTGCATGCCATGCAAGCGCTCTCCCAGCTGAGCTATAACCCCAAATTCGGTACTGAATGAATGGTTCTGGCGGCCATTCATCCTAAATAATGGTGGAGCTACGCGGGATCGAACCGCGGACCTCTTGCATGCCATGCAAGCGCTCTCCCAGCTGAGCTATAACCCCACAAAGGTCGGCTTGGGTGATACACACCGCACTGCCCTGGGTACTTCATGTCAATCAGGAACCTGGTGGAGCTACGCGGGATCGAACCGCGGACCTCTTGCATGCCATGCAAGCGCTCTCCCAGCTGAGCTATAACCCCTTTGATTCCAGATTGTTCGAGGAGAATTTGGTGGAGCTACGCGGGATCGAACCGCGGACCTCTTGCATGCCATGCAAGCGCTCTCCCAGCTGAGCTATAACCCCAACTCACCTCGGCGCTGACGAAGTTATCTCCGGCAACGGAGGCGCATGATAGGCATCACCCGCTTTGCTGTCAACCCTAAAATAACCGCGACTGATTCGTTTAGTCAAAATTGCAGCAGTTCGCTGTTTTTACCAGCAAGGCGCGTGCTATCTCTCTGTTTTATGTCATAAATCGGCTCAAGCACCTATAAAGGAGAGGCCATGCAGCAAGCCTCTTTCCCCGTGCAACGCCCCCGCTCTCAGGCATCTTTTGCAGGCTGATCGTCAGCGTCTCCCCCGTCACCTAGGGAAAGCCTTTCCATAAAGGGCATTGCATTTGAAAACCCTTTCCATGATTTTTGTAAATTTACAACACAGAAAGTTGATCTGGCTCACAAATGACCATAGGATCAAACCGTGATCCAGGTCACACACCATAACCATAAATGACAGAGCGATGAGGTAAACCATGTTTGAGAATCTGGCAGTCCTGTTCCACCTGCGCGGTGCAACCACCAAGAACGGCGTTGTAGAGAAAGATGCCTATGCCCCCTCCACCCGTGAATACTACTTCCGCTACGGCAAATAACTGCTGAAAGCCTTTCACGGAAAATGTAATAAAAAAACAACACACATCATCACACAGCCCTCTCGAGGCGCTGTCCTGTCCGGGCCAGATGTTCCACGGCCAAACCTGAACTCCACCAAACAAGAATGGGGCCCGCAGGCCCCATCTTTTATTGCTTCGGCTTAATGCCGGATCACAGCTTGATCCAGGCATCACTCCACGCGGTTCCCTTGCCCGGCTCATAGGCCCAGGCAGCACCTGCACACCAGCCGGTGTAGGGGTGCGGTTTGCACTCGTAGCTGGCACCGCCATTGCTGACCCGCTCGCCTGCCTTGTAGGGAGTCCCCTCTTTATAGGCCGGATAGTCAGGCGGCGTTACGCCCCCCTCCTCTCCTTTCACCAGCAGGCTATGGGTGGTGCTGCGGCTCAGATTACCTTCGTCTGTGACCGTCAGTTTGATATCCAGCTTGGTATCGCTGGCCGGCTTGGGCAGAGTCAACTCCAACGTCACCTGATCCAGCGCAGGCGCAGAGGTTCCAGCCGGGATAATCCAGGCATAGGAGAGTGGCTTTCCTTCCGGATCGCTGGAGTGCTGGGCAGAAAAGGTCACCTTGCTGCCACCTTCGGCCTGCGCCGGGCCGGTGATATTGGCCACCGGCGGCTGGTTGGTGCCACCGCCGTTATCCTCGATCACCACCTCCGGATAGAAGTGCTGAACGCAGCGACTGTAATCCCCTTCCTTGAAGGCACTGAAACGGGTCTGGTAGCCCACCAGCTTGCACGCATAGCTCTTGCCGCCGTTGGGGTTCTCTGCCACATAGCTCCAGTCCTGCTCCCAGTAGATGGGCAGTGCACCGGCGCCATTGTCGTCAAACACCTTCATGTTCTTGCAACCCAGCACCTCGTCGGATGGCACAGCCACCCCGAGGTAGTTGGC
Organism: Aeromonas sp. DNP9; assembly: GCF_001728955.1. Classification (NCBI taxonomy): domain Bacteria; kingdom Pseudomonadati; phylum Pseudomonadota; class Gammaproteobacteria; order Aeromonadales; family Aeromonadaceae; genus Aeromonas; species Aeromonas sp. DNP9. The sequence continues at coordinate 37,627 of NZ_LYSQ01000024.1, forward strand.
AAACTCGCGGTAGTAGTTGATACGGTTCTGGGACTGGGCGTGCTCGACCGGGCCACCGCACTCCACACCACCATTGATGATCTGGGTGGTGACCCCGAAGCCCGGCACCAGACCGTTCTGCTTGTCATGGTCATTCGGCTGCCAGGTGCCATCGATGACATGGAGCATGGAGGGCTTGGGCGGCTGCGGATAGGTATAGAAGAACACCGCACTGGCCAAGTTCAGCCAGGTGTCGGCCACCAGATCGGGGCGGTCGAGCAGGGTGCGTACGGTACCGAACATCGCCTCGGAGAAGGGGCCATAGTTGTAGTTATAGGAGAGCTGCTTGGCGCCGCGGCCAAAGTAGCTCTTGAACTCGCCATTGTCGAACGTACCGCACGGCCACTGCTGACCTTGCCACACATCGGGACGGCACTCGGCGTTGTAACCGCCGCGCATGGTCTCATTCCATCCCATCTCGCGCACGTAGACCAGCGCCTGACGCCACTCGGCTTCCGGGCGCCAGTTTTCATGACCACCAGTTTCCTGGGCGAAGTGGGCGAACATGGTTGCCAGCGTCTTGCGGCAGATGGCATCGGCATCGCGGCCGTCGCTGTAGTCGCTGCACAGGGCCGGGAACTTGGCCGCCGCCTGCAGCAGGCCGCGATAGGTGTACTCGGGGGCGCGCAGCGGGAATAGGTAGTTGAACTGGCTCTCGCTCAGCAGGCTTTCAACCCGCTTGACGTTGCCCGGGTTGTCGGCACGGCCCGGCTGCACCGCCTCGACCACCAGATTGTCCCGGGTAGCGATGGAGGCCTTGACCGCTTCCATCGCCGGGAAGTCGGTCAGCGCCTTCTCTTTGGCATCCAGCTCGGCCTGGCTCATATAGACGGGGGGGGTGCTGCCATCCGGCGGGGTTGGCGTTGGCTGATTGGGCTTGTCATCGCCGCCGGTATCCGGCGGGGTCACTTCCCCTTCGCCGATCAGCTTCCACGGGGTATCCCACTCATTGGCGGCCGTCATGCCCGGAGTCTGACCCGGGTTGACCCACCACTTGGCCTCGAAAACCTGGCCGTTGTAATTGACCTGGCTGCCGCCCGGGTAGGATTTGTTGATATCGTATGCCTCGGCCGCCCACAGGTGGCCGCTCAGCATCAAGCCGGCAAGCAAAAGGGATATGCAATTTTTTTTCATTATTGTTGCTCTCTATGGTTTTGTGGCAAAAGGCAGAGCCCGCCTGAACAGGCTCCGCCATCTTCATCATGGACTCAACCTAGGGGCAGCTTGCTGCCCCGACATCCAGCCAGACATCGTGCTTGCCCGGCTCATTGCCTTGAGTCCACCACTTGGCCTTCCACTGACGGCCGTTGTGGTTGGTGAGATCCCCGCCGTTGTAGGCAACGGCTGCGTTCCAACCCAGATCAACCTGACTCACCAGCGCCCACTGATCGGCGGTGCGGCTCGGCTCATTACCCTGAGTCCAGTACTTGGCCTGCCATACCAGCTGGTTGTGGCTCACCTTGTCACCGCCGTTGTAGACCTTGCTGGCCTGCCATGCGGGAACGTTGGCTGCTTCCGGATCTGTGGTGTTGCAAGAGCCCCCTTCACCGCCTTCGTTGATCGGCGTGACGGTGAGACGGGTGGCCGCGTTGGCATCGAGTGCGCCATCGGAGACGGTCACAGAGAGGTCATAACCGGTTTCGGTATCCACCGCCGGGCCGGTGACCACCAGGGTGGCGCTGTTCTGGCCGGTCGCCGTGATACCGGCAGGCACTTGCCATTGATAGATCAGCTCGTCGTCGTTGGGGTCGGATGCCTTGGCGGTGATGGTCACTTGCTTGCCCTCTTCCACCTTGACGCTGGTAGGCAATGTGACCACTGGTGGCAGGTTGGGCTGTGGCGCCTTGTTGGTCACCACCACCTCATCCCTGGCGGTCAGTTGATGGTCATCGGTCACCGTCAGCTCGAACACCAGATTGATGTCGGTTGCCACGGCATCCAGTACTACACGGGCCTTGGCCTGAGTGGCATCAAGCAGAGCGGCCTGCGGGCCGGAGACCTGCCTCCAGCTATAGGTGAGAGCGCCATTTTCCGGATCGTGTGACGCAGAGCCGTTCAGCGTCACCTCGGTCGGGCCGGTGACACTCAGATCGCTGCCCGCGTTGGCCACTGGCGGCTTGTTGGCTGGCGGGGTAACCCCTTCACCGTGACCGAGACCTTCATGCATGGCGTTGAGGATGTCGCCGTTGTCGGCATCGATCTCCCAGGAGAAGAGCCCGCCCAGCTTGTTGGCCAGCACGTATTGGCCTTTCGCCTTGACCGAGCGCTCGTCGTCATAGGTGATCAGCTCGCCGGTGGAGGGCTTGAACAGGGTGGCCGCTTCGGCAGTCTCGTCGTAGTTGTACTCCCAGCCTGCGCCCATATGGCTGTTGACGATGTGGCGATAATCCAGCACGCCATCTTCCCAGGTGCCCTTGATCTTGCCGGTGGCGGTGCCGGTGAAGGGATCGTTGCCCTGATATCCGCTCACCCCTTTCCAGCCGCGACCGTAGGCGGCGGCACCGATCACCAGCTTCTCCGAGTCGACCCCTTGCGCCAGCAGTTGCTGTACCGCTGCATCAGTGTTGTAGCGCTTGTTGGCCGAGCCGTTGATGGCCTGATAGAGGTTGGCCTGATGACCCAGGGAGGTATTGCTCCAGGCACCGTTGTAGTCGTAACTCATCACGAAGAGGTGATCCATGTACTGCTGGGCAGCCTTGTAATCCACATCCTCAATCTTGTCGTAACCGGCACCGATGGCGGAGGTGAGCTGATAGGTGCGACCGGTCTCGGTCTCCAGCTCGTCGAGCATGGCGCGCAGATCCTTCATGATCAGCACATAGGTTTCACCATCTTTGGTCTTGTCCCCCAGATTGGGGTTGGCACCGTCACCGCCCGGGAACTCATAGTCGATATCGACACCGTCGAAGAACTTCCAGGTCTGCAGGAACTCTTTGACCGAGGCGACGAACACGTCACGCTTGGCCTTGTCATGCATGAAGAAGAAGGGGTCGGAGAGGGTCCAGCCACCGACGGAGGGGAGGATCTTCAGGTCCGGATAGGCCTGTTTGAGGGCCATCAGATTACCGAAGTTGCCCTTGTAGGGCTCATCCCAGGCGACCAGTGACCCCTGCCCTTTTTGCAGCGCGGCCCAGGGATCGTGAATGGCGACCTGGAAATCCTTGCGCCCGGCGCAGGCTCGTTGCAACGCCTGGAAGCTGCCGGCAATCTCTTTGAGGCTGTCGTTGAGGCCATCACCGCCACAGATCGGGGTGAAGCCATAGAGGATATGGGTCAGGTTCTGGGCCGGCAGCTTGTCCACGGTGAAGTTGCGATCATAGACCCCCCACTCCACATAGTAGGTGCCGACCACCTTGCCGGACTTGTTGACATAGGGTTTGTTATTCTCCTGCAGGGCAGGCTTGAGCGGCGCAAGGTGGCTGCCGTCGGTATCGGCGACCACGATCTCCTTGGCATCAGACAGGGTGCAGCCATCGCCGTTGCACAGCGCGACCTGCATCTGATAGCGGCCCCCCTTGTGCACCTTGAAGGTGGCGGTACCCGCGGCGGAAGAGGGACCGGACCACACCTCCTTGCCATCCAGCAACACCTTGGCACTCTGGCCGATATCGCCGTTCCAGATATTCCAGGTGACGGTCACATCGGCGCCATCCTTCACCTTGACCAGCTCGTTATAAGCGGTCGCGGACTGGTTGACTTCGACGATGGCAAACTTGGTGGGGCCCCAACCGATAGCGGGTTTGCCGGGAGCTGCCGCATAAGCGGCGGAGGAGGCGAGCAGGGTACCGACCATCATAGCCAGCAGTGCGGGTTTTGGACTTAGCATATTGCTTTCCTTTTCGTTTCGTTATGGGAAAAACGAAAGGGCAACGCAACACGACAGGTGACACAAAAACGGCCACCCCTTGGCAAAGGCAGCCTGCATACTACTGTGGTGGCCCCGCTATCCTAGGTCGTCTTGACCCTTAGACCGGAAGCTTTGCGTCCCGACTTTTCAATCGGTTTGCCCTTGTCACAACGTTATTTCTGGCGATAAATAATCGCCGATTGACTGTAGGGTAATTCTGATAAGTAAGCAAATCGGACCATTGTCCGCCCACCGGTTACCAACCCCGACAATTACCCACTTTCAAGAAATTAATGTTTAAAAAACAGCCGGATATGCAGACCTAATCTCATCACCTCCAACCAGATACCTCACACCATTTTTTTGATCTGCATCACACCAAATTTAGAAAAATCAATGAGTAAGAACAATATGCGACAAAAGACCCATCTGTATCGCAACTAATGAATTTATAATCGCCGCTTTGCATGGCCAGCAGGTGTCTTCATGCCCAGCGAATTGCCCTCACGCACCCGATTATCCAGATACGACAAATTTGTTCGTTTGACGATTTATGCCTTGCCACTGGCCGGGATGATCTGGCTTATCAACAGCCTCAATGGCTGGCAAAGGGCGCCGCTTGCCACCACCTTGCTAGTCCAGAGCTACCTTGTCTGCACCTTCTGGCTCTATCGCCACTACCGCTACCATCTGCACCGCCAGTGGCAGCATCTGAGTGAGGCGCTCAAGATCAACGAAACCACCGCCGAACTGGCGCGCAACTCGGCGCAATACCAGACCGAAGAGGCCTTTCTGGAGGATCTGCTCAGACGAGCCGTGATGTTGATCCCGGGGGCCGAGATGGGCTGCCTGATCAAGCTGCTGCCGGGCACAGGCATGTTGAGGTATGAAGCCGCCATCGGCATGGATCTGGTGAAACTGCGGCGGATCAATCTGCCGCTGGAGCACACCTTTCAGTACAAGCTGACTCAGGGGCGCTGCAACAAAACCCTGCTGATCAACGACCTGTCGAAGATAAATGCCACCATGCCCCTGTCCGAACAGGACAGAGAGCTGCTGGTCAACTGCACCGACCTGCCCATCCAGGCCACGCTGGCGACCCCGATCCATATCGATGGTCAGCTCTACGGCATGATCAATATGGACAGCAGCAAACGTCATGCCTTTACCCGCTACGACAGCCACCTGATGGCGATCCTGGCGCGGGATATTCGCCACGCCATCACCATCTATCAGCAGTCCCGCCGCATCTATCAGCTGGCCAATACCGACCAGCTGACCGGACTCGCCAATCGCCAGCAATTCGAACTCGCTCTGCAGGGGCAGCCGGAAGGCACCCTGCTGCTGATCGACATGGATAATCTCAAACAGCTCAATGACAGCAGTGGCCATTTGGCGGGTGATCAGGCCCTGCGCCTTATCGCTGATGGCATACGCCAGCACTTCGGTCAGGGGGTGATTGCCGCCCGCTTTGGCGGGGATGAGTTTGTGCTGCTCACCACTCTGACACCGACCGAGCTGCAACAGGCGATGGCCAGGCTGACGACCATGCTGGCCAGCGCCTCCCCCACCATCTCGTGCAGCATGGGGATGGCCCCCTATCGCGGCGACTTTGCCGCCGCGTTTGCCAGAGCCGATGCCGACATGTATCAACACAAGCGGCACCACAAAGAGCAGCGTGCGGCACAGATGCCAGCTATCGGGGAGAGCATTAATCACTAGGCAAGAGTGAGCACTTTGCAGGGACACGAGAGAAGCTGGGGGAAACCGGTTGGCAGATCCGCCAGAATGTGGCGAAGCGGGGAGAAAAAACGGGGCATGACTGGCATGCCCCGCCACCATTCAATGCTTATTTACAGCTGGCGGCTCCCACATCCTGCCAGACGTCGTGTTTGCCGGGCTCATTGCCCTTGGTCCAGTACTGCGCCTTCCACTGACGGCCGTTATGGGTGGTGAGCTCGCCACCGTTGTAGGCCACATTGGCATCCCAACCCAGTTGCACCTTGCTCACCAGCAGCCACTGATCCGCGGTGCGGCTCGGCTCGTTGCCCTGGGTCCAGTACTTGGCCTGCCACACCAGCTGGTTATGGCTCACCTTGTCGCCGCTGTTATAGGTGCTGGCCGCTTTCCAGACTGGCCAATTGGCCGCATCCGGATCGGTCGCCGTGCAACCACCGCCGCTGCTGGCCGGTTTGACCGTCAGACGGGTTGCCGCACTGGCATCCAACCCGCCGTCGGAGACGGTGATACTCAGGTCATAGCCGGTATCGCTGGTGACGCTCGGGCCGGTGACCACCAGAGTGGCGCTGTTCTGACCCGTTGCGGTGATGCCTGCCGGCACACTCCACTGATAGGTCAACGGATCACCGTTAGGATCGGAGGCGGTCGCCTTGATGGTCACCTGCTTGCCCGCCTCCACAGAGGCCGTGGCTGGTACACTCACCACCGGCGCCAGATTGGCCTGCGGCGCCTTGTTGGTCACCACCACCTGATCCTTGGCACTCAACTGCTGGTCATCGGTCACTGTCAGCTCGAACACCAGATTGATGTCGGCGGACACAGCATCGAGTACAACACGGGCCTTGGCCTGAGTGGCATCAAGCAGGGCAGCCTGCGGGCCGGAGATCTGCTTCCAGCTGTAGCTGAGAGTGCTGTTTTCCGGATCGTGGGAAGCCGACCCATCCAGCGTCACCTCGGTCGGGCCGGTCACCTTGAGGTCACTGCCCGCGTTGGCCTGCGGCGGCTTGTTGGCTGGTGGAGTCGTCCCCTCGCCGTGGCCCAGCCCTTCATGCATGGCATTGAGGATGTCACCGTTGTCGGCGTCGATCTCCCAGGAGAAGAGGCCACCGAGCTTGTTGGCCAGCACATACTGCCCCTTGGCCTTGACCGAGCGTTCGTTGTCATAGGTGATGAGATCGCCGGTCGACGCCTTGAACAGATAGGGAGCCTCGGCCACCTCGTCGTAGCTCTTCTCCCAGCCACTGCCCATGCGGTTGTTGACGATGTCGCGGTAATCTACCACCCCGTCCTCCCAGGTGCCTTTCACCTTGCCGGTCGCCTTGCCGGTGAAGGGGTTGTTGCCCTGATAACCGCTCACCCCGGTCCAGCCACGGCCATACATGGCGGCACCGACCACCAGCTTGCCCGGTTCAACCCCCTGCGCCAGCAGCTGATTGACCGCCTTGTCAGTGGTGTACTTGGTATCGGGATCCCAGCTCGCCGCATAGAGGTTGGTCTGGTGGCCCAGCTCGGTGTTGCTCCAGGCACCGTTGTAGTCGTAGGTCATCATGAAGATGTGGTCCATGTAGGGCTGGGCCGCCTTGTAGTCCACATCCTGGATCTTGTCGCCCCCCGCTCCAATGGCGGAAGTGAGCTCATACTGGCGACCGGTCTCGGCCTCAAGCTCGTCAAGCATGGCCCGCAGCTCCTTCATCAGGGCCACATAGGTGGCACCATCACTTGGGCTGCCCAGTTTCGGGTTGGCGCCCTGTCCGCCCGGGTACTCCCAGTCGATATCCACACCGTCGAAGAACTTCCAGGTCTGCAGGAACTCTTTCACCGAGCCGACAAACACGTCACGCTTGGTTTTGTCACCGAGGAAGTAGAAGGGGTCGGAGAGGGTCCAACCGCCGACCGAGGGGAGGATCTTGAGGTTCGGATAGGCCTGCTTGAGCGCCATCAGGGCGCCAAAGTTGCCCTTGTAGGGCTCGTCATGAGCAGTGAGGTTGCCTTGCGGCATCTGGATGGCAGCCCAGGGATCGTGCATCGCCACCTTGAAGTCGGCCCGGCCGGCACACGCCCGCTGCAGCGCCTGGAAGCTCCCTTCGATCTCCTTGAGGCTGTCGTTGAGGCCATCCCCGCCGCAGATGGGGGTGAAACCATAGAGGATATGGGTCAGGTTCTGGGCCGGGATCTTGTCCACCGTAAACTTGCGGCCATAGACCCCCCACTCCACATAGTAAGTCCCAACCACCTTGCCGGACTTGTTGGCGTAGGGCTTGTTGTTCTCCTGCAGCGGCGCCTTGAGTGGCGCCAGATGGCTTCCGTCGGTATCGGCGACCACGATCTCCTTGGCATCAGAGAGGGTACAGCCATCGGCGTTGCACAGCGCCACCTGCATCTGGTAGCGCCCGCCTTTCTTCACCTTGAATTTGGCGCTTCCCGCTGCGGCGGAGGGGCCGGACCACACCTCCTGACCATTGAGCAGCACCTTGGCACTCTGGCCCAGATCGCCGCTCCAGAGGTTCCAGTTCACCTCCACATCGGCGGCATCCTTTACCTTGACCAGATTGTTGTAGGCAGTAGCCGCCTGATCGACTTCAACGATGGAAAACTTGGTGGGACCCCATCCGATGGTCGGCTTGCCGGGTGCCGCAGCATAAGCGGACGAGGCGCAGCACAGACCGACCGCAAGGGCCAGCATGGTAGGCTTTGGACTTAGCATTTTTATATTTCCCTATTTCGTTATGTTGGCAACGAAAAGGGCTACGCCCTGACAGGTAACGCAGACGGCAGTGCGGCCTCTTGGCAAAGGTGCACAACAACCTGTGGTGGCCCCGCTATCTCAAGTACGGCTCATCCCTGGACCGGAAGCTTTGCGTCCCGATCTTGCGATCGGTTTGCCCTTCGGTTACTTCATTTGCGATGCAAAAAATCGCATCCCGACTATAGAGTGAGCCAATCCGGTCTGCCACTGTCTGCGTTCACCGACAGTGGCAAGCCAATACAGTAACTGGCAGCGATTACGCAGGAAGATGAAGATATCTTCGCCAATAAATCTCTGTTTTCGGCATTTATCCATGACCAGGGTCCACGGGATCATTGCGCGATTTTGTGAGCAGGTTCACGGCTAGCCGCCCCGGCTGCGGCTAGCGCAGCAGCAGGCTGTTCATCAGGGCCCGCAGTTTGAGCGGTTTGACCGGTTTGCTGATGTAGCCATACCCCCGCTCGCGGATCTGCGCCTGCAACTCGCTCTTGCGATCGGCACTGATGATGATGCCTCCCAGCTCGTCGCCACACACCCGTTGCAGGGCAGCGAGCGCCTCCAACCCGGTCTTGCCATCATCGAGGTGGTAGTCGGAGAGCACCAGTCTCGGCACAAACCCCTCAGCCACCAGCACCTCGGCTTCTGCCAGATCGACGGCGCAGCGCACCTCGCAGCCCCAACGGCCAAGCAGAGTGCTCATGGCGGTCAGAATGTCCCGCTCATTGTCGATACAGAGCACGGCTACCCCCTCCAGCTGGCTGTCACGCGCCACCGGCGCCGCCAACTGATGGGCAGTGACCGGCCGGGTCGCCAGATTGAGGGTCACCGCAAAGACCGAGCCCTTGCCCGGCCAGCTTTGCAATGTGAGCTGATGACCGAGCACTAGCGAGATGCCGCGGGCGATGGCAAGCCCCAGACCCAGCCCCTGCTCCTTGGCGGTGCGGGAGTGATCGAGGCGGGAGAACTCGTCGAAGATCGCTTCCTGCTTGTCTTGCGGGATGCCGGGGCCGTTGTCCCACACCTCGATGCGGATCTTCTCCCCCATCCGGCGGCAACCAAGCAGCACTCGGCCGCCCGGGTTGTAGCGAAACGCATTGGTGAGGAAGTTCTGCAGCACCCGGCGCAGCAGCCGCACATCGCTGTGCACCGCGTGCTTGCTCTCCACCACCGAGAAGTGGATCCCCCCCGCCTGCGCCAACACACCAAACTCCGCCTTTAGGTTGTCGAGCAGATCGCGCAGGGCAAAGTCGAGCTTCTTAGCCTTGAACTTGCCCGCTTCGAGCCGCGAGATATCGAGCAGATCGGTGATGAGATCCTCGGTCGCCCCCAGCGCATCGTCGATATGGCGGGCTATGCGGGCCTGCTCACCAGCATCGGGCAGCATCTCCAGCAGGGAGGAGGTAAACAGCTTGGCGGCATTGAGGGGCTGGGTCAGATCGTGGCTGACCGCCGCCAGAAAACGGCTCTTGGATTGATTGGCCCGCTCCACCTGCTGGTTCACCAGCAGCAGTTGGCGGTTGAGTTCGGAGAGCTCACGGGTGCGCTCGGCCACCCGCGCCTCCAGATGTTCGTTCGCTTCGCGCAGCACCCGCTCCGCATCGCGAAACGGCGTGATGTCGGTAAAGGTCATGACGAAACCTCCGGCGGGCATGGGGTTGCCCTGCATCTCGATCACCCGCCCGTCCGGGCGCTCCCGTGCCGAGATATGGGCGCTGCCGCGCTTCATAAAGGCGACCCGCCGCGCCACGTGATCCTCGATATCGCCGGGGCCGCAAAGCCCCTGCTGGGCGTTATAGCGGATGATCTCTTCAATGGAGCGCCCAGCCTGAATAAGCCCGGGCGGATAGTGGAACAGCTCGATGTAACGGCGGTTCCAGGCCACCAGCCGAAGCTCCCTGTCTACCACCGAGATCCCCTGCCCGATATGCTCGATCGCCCCCTGCAGCAGGCCGCGGTTGAAGCGAAACACATCGGAGGCCTCATCGACTATGGTGGCGATCTCCTCGAGCTGCATGTTGCGACCTTGCAGGGCCGAGGCGAGCACCAGCCGCGCCGACGAGGTACCAAACACTCCCGCCAACAGCCGCTCGGTGTGGGCAATCAGCTCGGCCGAAGCCTGCATCTGGGGCGCCAGGGTGCCGCCCCGCTCACCGGCGAAACGACCAAAGGCGCGTTTGACCCGGCTTGAGCCGACGAAACGGGCCGCCAGCATCTCCAGCTCCTTTACCGAGACCCGCGCCTGATAGAGGGCAGCGGTATCGCGGCTCGGCTTGCCGACAAAGTTGGCCGCCTGCAGCCGCTCGCTCACCGCAGGGCGTGACAACAAGGAACCGGCCACATAACCGAGCAGGTTGAAGAGCAGGCTCAGGAAGATGCACCAGGCCCCGAGGCTCAACTCGCGAAACGCGGGCCAGTCCGGCGGTGCCAGCAGCTCGGCCAGCGGTGAACCGGCCAGCAGCCCGCTCTCCACCAGCAGGGTCACGAACCAGAGGCTTACCCCGAGGCTCAGCCCAAGATAGACCCCCTTGCGATTGCCGTGACGCCAGTAGAGGCCGAGCAGCAGGGCCGGCGCAAACTGGGCCACGGCGCCAAAGGAGAGATAGCCGATGCGCGACAAGCTGGTGAGATCGCCGAGCCAGAGGTAGAGCCCCCAGGCCGCCAGCAAGATCAGCAAGATGGCGCCACGGCGCACCTGCAACAGCAGCCGTACCAGCCGCTCGTCGCGCCCCTGCCGCCAGAAGCGGCGCAGCAGCACCGGCAGCACCAGATCGTTGCTCACCATGATCGCCAGCGCGATGGTGCAGACGATCACCATGCCGGTGGCCGCCGAGGTGCCGCCGAGAAACGCCAGCATCGCCATGCCATCGAAACCGAGGGCCATCGGCAGACTGATCACATAGGTGTCGGAGGCCATATCGGCCCCCACCCACTGCTTGCCCGCCAGCGCCAGCGGCCAGATAAAGAGCCCCATCACGAACAGGTAGAGCGGGAAGATCCAGCGCGCCCAGTGCAGATCCTGCCCCTGATTGTTCTCCACCACAGTCACATGAAACTGGCGCGGCAGGCAGATGACGGCGCACATCGCCAACACCGTATAGATGGCAAGCTCAAGCAGATTGCCGGGGCTCACCGCCACCACCTGCGCAAAGAAGTCACGGGTCACCTGTTCGTGAGCCTCGCCCGGTTTGCTCAGGATCAGCCAGAGGGCGAAGCCCCCCACCGCGATAAAGGCCAGCAATTTGACCACCGACTCGAAGGCGATGGCCACCACCATCCCCCTGTGGTGCTCGGTGGCATCGAGATGACGGGTGCCGAACAGAATGCTGAACAGCGCCAGCAGCAGAGTGACCCCGAGCGCCAACTCGCTGGTATTGCTGGTCGGGCTGATGCCGCCGCTGTTGACCATCAGCAGATCCAGCCCGGTGACGATGGCTTTGAGCTGCAACACCAGATAGGGGAGGATCCCCATGATGGCGATAAGGGCGATCACCATGGCGAGCCGCTGGGATTTGCCGTAACGGGCGGCAATAAAGTCGGCGATGGAGGTGATGTGCTCGCGCTTGGCCACCAGAATAAGGCGAGCCAGCAGCCGCCAGCCAAACAGAAAGACCAGCATGGGGCCAAGGTAGATGGGCACCGGCGACCAGGGGGATTCACTCGCCTGCCCCACGGTGCCGAAGAAGGTCCAGGAGGTGCAGTAGACCGCCAGCGACAGGCTGTAGAGCAGCGGTTGCCCCTTGAGACGGTGCCGTTTGTGCTTGTCTGCCACGAAGGCGATCAGAAACAGCAGCCCCAGATAAGTGAGCGACAATCCGATCAGCAGCCATCCCTGGTGCATCGATAACTCCTTGTCCATGTTGAGTTTTTGTATACAACCTCGCCAGTCTAGAGAGGCTGCTGCCAAAAGTCATCCCCTTCGGACAGATTGAAATTATCGTTTTTCAATAAGTTTTGCCTTGACTGAATATCGTAAAACGATAAACATTCGCCCATATACATATTGATAAACAATAAACTTCAAGCCATTTCGCCAGCGAGATGGCCACCACCATGAGGTTCATGATGAGAACGACCAAACTCGAACGCCTGAGCGTGCTGATCGAGTGGCTGCTGCTGTTTGCCCTGCTCGCCACCCCCACCATTACCCTGATGGAGACCTGGTCCCATCTGTTTGGCGGCAATGACCTGCTGCAAGAAGAGCTCAACCAGATCATCCACAGCAGCGGCTCGCACATTCTCAATGGCGTGCCGCTGGCCAATGGTAAAACGCCGTCCCTCGACCTCTTCCCAGAGCCGCCTCTTACCATTGCCGACTATCCGCTGCGTACCGCCAACCGACTGCTCGGCACCCTGGTGCAGTTGTTGCCGGATCTGGTCTTTATGCTGATGCTGTGGCAACTGCGCCAACTGTTTCGCGGCTACCGCCACGGCCTGCTGTTCACCTTCGAGCAGATCCGCCGCTACCGGCAGATCGGCGTGCTGCTCTGCGTCTCCTTCCTCGTCGAGCTGATCCAGACCCCCTTGCTCGATACCGTCCTCACCATGAGCGGACCCGAGATACATGGCTCCGTCTCCATCAGCTCATCCGATTTCCGGCTACTGCTGGCGGGACTGATCGTACTGGCGCTGGCACTGGTCATGCGCGAGGCCAAACTGCTGGCCGACGAACAACAACTGACGGTGTGAGGATCCTATGCCCATTATCATCCGGCTCGATGCCCTGCTGGCCGAGCGCAAGATGACCGCCCGCGAGCTGGCCCAGCGCATCGACATCACCGAGGCCAACCTCTCGATCCTCAAGAATGGCCACGCCAAGGCGGTGCGCTTCTCCACCCTGGAGGCCATCTGCCGTGAACTCAAATGCCAGCCCGGCGATCTGCTGGGCTACGAGCAGGAGCGCTAACCCTCTTATGAGTCGTCATATCACCCTGTTTGCCCTGTGGCTGCTGCCGCTGTGGGCCTGCGCTGGCAATGACGCGCACGGCCCCCGCTATCTTATCGAGCAGGGCGCCAGCGCCAATGTGCTGCAAGTGCGCCTCACCATGCAGGGCGAGCCCCCTTTTACCCTGCTCCCCGCCCGCCAGTTGCCTGGCAGTACCGCGCCGGTTTCACCCGAGCTGGTCTGCCTTGCAGACAACCAGCCAGTTGCCCTCAACCAGCCCTTCTCTTGCAAAGAGATCGGCTGGCAGATCACGCTCACAACGGCTCCGACTGTGGGTGCTGATGCCTCGGCCCAACAGTCGCTGTTGTTTGCCCCCAACCAGTGGCTATTGACCGAATGGGGCAATCTGGTGCGCCAGCTTGGGAGCCGCCGAGGGGAGGTCTGTCTGCCGGATGGCAGTTGCCAATCGCTGCCAGATGTCAACCAGCCGCCGCTGATCCTGCCGTTTGGTCTGCAAACTGTGCCCGTCACCAAGCCGGAGCCGCGGCTGGTGCTGAGCCATGACGAGACCGCCAATCAGCTCGATCTGCCGGCCTTGCAGCAGCAACTGAATGAGATCATCGACTATCTGGCCTTCCAGCTCGATGTGACCCCTCCCACTCACCCGTGGCAACTGGTGTGGCTCGGGCGAGATGTGGCAACCCACTCCCTTGGCGGAGCCGCCGGGGATCAGGTGTTTGTCGCCAACTACCCAACCATGAATGGCAAGCCGACGCCTCAGGCGCCCTTGCGCCTGCTGCGCACCTCGGCCCACGAGGCGGTGCATATCCTCAGCGCTCGCCGTGCTGATCCACAGCCCACCTGGGTTGAAGAGAGCCTCGCCGAGTACCTCGCCATCAAGGCACTGCGCCGCTTTCGACTGCATCAGGTCTCGGCGCTCAACGAACTGGCCGGGCGGGGCAAACAACTGCCTCATAGCGATAGCGGCCTCTATCGGGCTGCCCGCGAAGTGATGGCTGGCGATCGCTCCTACTACCCGCTCTTTTACGTCAAGGGGAGCGCCTTCTGGGAGGCACTGGATCGGGAGCTGCAACACAATGACGTGACGCTGGCCCGACTGCTGCCCCAACTGGGCTGGCTGCCGGATGGCCGCTTTGATGCCGCATCCAATGAGCTGATTGCAGGCACCATCGGCTCGGATACCTGGCGCCGCCTCAGCCGCCACTATCTTGGCGAGCAGCAGTAACGCCGCAAACCGCAGCAACAAAAAAGGGAGAGCCGTGGCTCTCCCTTTTGTTAGGTGATGATTCACATAGACAAATATCAGGCTGGAGCACTCTCCTGCGCAGACGGCGCAAAGGGGCGCAGCCGCAGGAAGAAGACCGGCAAGACCACCAGCACCATCAGGAAGAAGATGCCGCCACCAAGAGGCTCGAACAGCACGCCACAGACCGCCATCAGGGCCGCCACCGTCATGCCGAGGCCAAGGGCCGCATAGAGCGCTTGGGTCGGGATCAACTGCTCGGCGGGCAGCTGGCGAGTCATGAAGCGCACAGCCCCCAGATGGCTCATGCCAAACGTCACCGAGTGGAGCAGTTGCCCCAGCACCAGTACCCACAACTCGGTCGAGGCACCCAGCAATACCCAGCGCACCACACAACCGATGGCTCCGGCGATAAAGAGGCTCTGCGCCCCGAAGCGTTGCAAGAAGCGCTTGTCGGCGGCGAACATGCAGATCTCCGCCACCACCCCGAGCGCCCAGAGATAGCCGATGATGGTGCCGCTATATCCTTGCGCCTTCCAGTAGATGGCGCTGAAACCGTAATAGGCGGCGTGGCTCCCCTGCAGCAAAGCGGTCAGCAGCAAGAAGCGACGTACCGGTGCACAGCGCAGAGTCGCCAGCAAAGAGGCCTTGGCCCGCTCGCCCTGACTATCCTGTGGTGCGGGATAGAGCGGCAACCAGCTGAGCAGCAGCATCAGCACCAGCCCCGCCACCATGGTGTGCAAAATCCACTCGCTACCGAAGTTGCCCACCAGCGCCCCCACCAGGGTAGAGGCGACGATAAAGGCAAAGGAGCCGCACAGCCGCACCTTGCCGTAATCGAGGTGCGCCTGCACCACCATGCGGGTCGCCAGCGCCTCCCCCACCGGCATCAGGGTCGGATAGATAAAGTTCGCCAGCAGGGTCAAGCCCACCAGCCACCAGAGGTTATGACTGAGATAGAAGCCGAGAAAGGCCAGCAGACTGAGCAGGGAGAGCAATCGGGTAACCGGCAGCAGATGACCCGCCCCCTTGATCTGCCCCATCACCATCAGGTTGCCGGCAAAGCGGATCGCCATCCCCGCCCCCAGCAGCAGACCTATCATCTCGGCACTGACGCCCACCCCCTCCAGCCAGAGCGACCAGAACGGCAAGTAAGCGCCGTAGACAAAATAGAAGGCGCCGAAAAAGAGCGCTAACCAGGAAAACGCGGGCATAGATCCTCTGCAACCGGATGACGGGAGCAGAATGATAACCCATCCTCCCCCGCAGATCCCGATGGAAACCCCGCGAAGAAAACGAAAAAACTTCAATAAAATTGAACTATTACCGAAGAAGCGGGGTCTACCTGATAACACCTCCTCCTGGTTAGTGTTGCAATCCTTCCACCCGCCCATGGCGGGTTTCTTTTTTGTCCCCTAATCACTTTTTCTCATCACCTGGATCTGCATCTCGGATTCAAATTTAAATCCATCCTCACAACAAAAGATCATCTGGATACAGCACATCTTCGAGCTATCCTGCAACTCAAGATAAAAATACACCGGCGTTAAGCCGGTGTCAGGTGATAACTAGAACGGTACAAATCGAGCTTACGAGCTCTATGAACCTTCCTTTATTTATGCACCATACTTATCAATAAGATAATTTTTAATTTTTTTGGCATTATCTAATGCATAATTTTGCATTTTACCATTTTTTATAATCTGATAACCAGAAAGAGCATCATCAGTTTCTGAACTTAAATTTAGTTCATATTTTCCTTCTTTACTTTTTCGATATGTTTTAATTTCATAAAAATAAGGATATTCTATACCATTATTTTCATAATTTACATTCCAGCGAAGAAGTATAGCAACATTCCTCTCTTTATTTACAGGAACAAAAAAAACAGACATTAATTCCACTGGTGCATCTGAATGATAAAAAGTATCAATCAAATGATTTTGCGTTCCCTTAGGTGACTCATACCCAAGATAAAACTCTATATCTTTTTTATCTGAAGTGCTTTGAAAGCAAATATATCCTTCATTGAAGGATATATCTCTGAAAGGGCCCTGAACAATTGCATTGTTGTTATTACCACACGCATGTGCATATGTTGAAAACAAAAAAATAAAAATTAACAGTAACCTACTTAAAATACTAGTCATATCATTCTCCCCCTGCCAATTCTTCTTCAATAAATTTAGCTTCACCTTCACGGCGGTCTCTTAGGCCCCGCTGGTTAGCCCATAACCTTTTCATACTCCTTAGTCTGGCAGGTATGTTTTTAATATTCCCTTTAGAAAAATCATCGCCTATTTCTCTCATTTCACGACGACTATCTATTGGATCCCCTATTTTCGGTTTTTTTAATGATGGACCTCTGTTATAAACCAATGACAATATGGCACCAGCACTATCTGGAGGTAGGTTAATAGCTTGTGGGTAAGTGTTGACAACAACTTGACAGTATCGTTCCTTTAAACGCATTGCCATATCTAGTGCTCGTTCTTTATCAATCGAAATGTCAGATAATTCATGAACAATAGCTCTTGCATTATCCCCTTTTTTACCAATTGCGGTTAACAAACGCTCCACCTGTGGAGCCGTATAATAATCACTCAACATAGTCCGTGCTGATGAGATTTCTTGTTGTCCTAAATCGTACCCATACCCAATAGTAACGCCACTTGACTGATCTCCTTTGGGGACATATGGTTTGGGCATGTATGCTTCCCAAGACAATATAAATTCCGCAGATTTTTTAGAAATTCTATAAATCCCAAGAGTGGTATTAAAATCGATTGTATCTCCGCTTGGGTGCTGCTCTGTTATTAATGCCATTATTCCTATTGGTGAAAAATGCCAAACCTCTTTCTCCAGCTTTAACTTGGTCGCACTCTGCATCCACTCCAGCTTATCGATACGCTGCTTTTCATGATCAACCAGTAAATCAAAGTTTGGCAGGCCAATCTTGGTCATAAGCTTATCCAACCATTGATAACGGCTGGCTGAAGACTTTTCATACCACTCGCTGAGATGTTTGACAATGAGCTTGTGCAACTGCTCACTGTTTTTCGGATTGCTCAAAGCGGCATGAATTTCGCCGCTGCTCAGCTTGCCATCCTTATTCTTATCAAAGCTTTTCACCAAATCAGTAAAAAGGGAAGGCGGCGCATCGGGATCCAGATAACCGTCGGAGCCACTACCATCGACCTTTTTAAAACCGATCTTCAACCAGTCATGCTGACTCAATAACTCAACTTGCTCTTTCTTGACATATTTATCTGATGAGACACAGACCCACTCCTGCTTGGCAGCATCCTTTTCCAGCTTGGGTGATTCAACCAGCACTTCCTTGCTTTTATCCTTGGTCGCCATCCACTTGGCTTTGCCTGCCTCACTCTTCTTCTCATGGAGTATCAAATCGGCAGGCACTTTGGCATAGGTTGCACCACCTTTCGTTCCCGCCTTGTTGGCCAGAACATCGTCCAGACGGGGATCCTGGGTGAACACCTCAAGATGGACCTGATGCTTGCTTTGCTTGCCCCCAATCAGGGACCCCGGTGTTTCCACCAAGCCGAGATAGCCTATGGTTTCACCTGCAGCAATTGCCACGGGAGATGGCAGCACATATAGCTCGTCGAGATGGGAGGGGGGAAGTCTTTTAGCTTTGATAAACTCATCTTCAACGCACACCCAGGCGAGACCACAATTCCCCTGAGCGCCACTCCCACTCGGCATGACATATTTGCATCTGGCCATCTTGCGCGCTTTATCACCAATCCAATGGAATTCGAGTTGGTGGGCATCATACTGCAACTTGGTGCCAGCTGGCAGTGAGACATTGCCACTGCCAGCCATCAAGCGACCACTTTTATCATCCAAGACAGGATCTGCACGCCCAGCCATGTCCTTCAATAGCTCTGCATTTATCTGATCGAATAGCCAGGTGGGCACATTGGGTTTGATAAAGGTCACGGCATCCGGGCTATTAGCGATCCAGACTGAACTCCCTTCACTGACCAATACCCCCGCCTTTTCAGCCTCTTTTATCTGGGCATTGGACAGCTTACTCTTGATCTTTACCTTGATAAAATCATACTCCTTGCCCCCAACGCTCCCCTTTTTTTGGGGAGTGCTGCTATCCATCTCCAGTTCAGTATCCTTAGGCAAAGTGAAACGGGGCAAGGCAGCATCGGCACGCTGCTGCTCTGCATCAGGATTCGCATGGGGAACAGAATTGCGAGCATTCCAACCCTTTTTCAACACCAGCTTCTCGGTACTTTGGTACTTATCCCAAGGCAACAGGTGCATATAGAGCGAATAAAAGGTGAACTCGTTTTTAGCTTTTGTTTCTGCATTGATTTCACAATATTCGTGTTGGATCAGGCAGAAGCAGTTGGAATAACGCAGTGACTCCCCCTGAAATTCAGAGGTCAGATAATCCTTCATCATCCGAAAAGCCACGACTTTGCCGTCAGCAATGGCTCGGACAGGATATTTATCCTTGCTCCAGGGGGCGCTCTGGTCGCTGATATGAATACCTCCGTGCCATTTGTTGTGATTACCAAGGAGATAATGACCGGATTTTTCGCCATTAATAAGTGCCGTCAGCGCTTTAACATCCTTGAATTCCTCACCTTTAGCAGTGAGGATGGGAAATGCAAACTTCATGCTTTCTCCTTATTCAGAAAAGAGATAGAACGCAGCGGGCTTCTCTTCTTTCAAGAGCGCCTCCATAGCCTTCTCGGTGGCAATCGCCTTGACCAGTTCAACCAGTTCCGGTGCTTTGACCACCTCGACCCCTTTGGGAGTAACGGGAGCCTGACCAGCCCAGCCAGAGCCTGCTCCCGGGCTGCCGCCGGCATTGAGTTTGATGGCGGGGCCCACCAACTTGATGCCGCTCGGGTCAACTTTCATAAAGCTGCCCCCCCCCTTGAGGGTGATCTCGGATCCAGCCTCCAGCACCAACTTGTCACCCACCTTGATATGTACCTCTTCACCCGCTTCCACCAAGAGGGATTGACCCAGCTTCTGGTGCATGGAGGTATCCACCGTCAGCGAATAGTCCGCCTTGATGTGGTCGCGTTTTTCGCCTTCAACTGTCAGGTGGTCATTACCGAGGCTGGGCGGAGCGCCATCCTTACCCGGCACTTTTCTGATGCGGGTCACCCGCTCGTTGTCGATGTCGGTGTGCTGGTCGTGCTTGATGTGCCACGCCGCATCATATTCGATAAGCACGTTCAGGTCTTTCTGACCGTGAATATAAATCTCTTCCTGCCCCGCCTGGTCTTCAAAACGCAGCTCGTTAAAGCCCTCGCCCTGGTGGGTTTCGGTGCGCAGCACAGTGCGGGTCTTGTTGGCCGGCAGCTCGTAAGGTGGCCGGTTGGTGGCGTGGAAGGTACGACCGGTTACGATGGGCTGGTCGGGGTCTCCTTCCAGAAATGAGACGATGACCTCGTGGCCAATGCGCGGAATCGCCATCATGCCATATTGGCCTCCGGCCCAGCCTTGCGATACTCGTACCCAGCAGGAGCTCTGGTCGTTGGAGCTGCCGTAGCGGTCCCACGGGAATTGAAGCTTCACCCGGCCATGTTCGTCGCAGTAAATCTCCTCCCCGTCGGGGCCAACCACCATGGCGATTTGCGGGCCATCCACCATCGGTTTGTGGGGCGCTTCGGGGCTACCAATACGCGCTCGCCAGGTAGTGCCGGCTTTGACCACGCCAAATTCGTTGTGGTAGACGGTCGGGCCGCTACCGCCTTCCTCCTCCAGTGCCTGGGGTTGTTCACCGGTGTGGCGGATATGAACGATTTGCCAGTCGCTGTTGAGGCTGCCGTTCGGATGTTCGGTGAGTGAGAAGTGCTGGCCCGGCAACAAGGCGGCGCTATTGGACTTGCCACTGCCCACCACCGCGTCATTACGCAGCGCATCGAGCCGGTACTGGGCAAACGCCTTGCCGCTCGGGTCCAGCTTGTAGCGACCCGGATAATCGAAGTGCTGGTAGGTATCCCGTTGGTGCTCGAGTTCGCTACCCTGCTTTTTATGGGAGAGGCCATAAGCCGGGGTCTTGAAGCTGTAGTCTTTCAGCTCCACATCCGAGGGGCGCACCGATTCGCGGTAGTGGAACTGACGGACATAGGCGCCCTGTTCCAGCGAACGGTTGCCGAGGTTGAAGAAGAGCTCTGGGCCTTGGGTCAATGCAGCTGCATCGTCGGCAAATACGATGCGATGCTTGCCTGCTTCAAACTCGTGGAAGTAGAACAGCCCCTCTTCGGCAGCGAGGCGATTCACAAAATCGAGGTCGGTCTCCCGATACTGCACGCAGTATTCCCGCTGGGCGTGCTCGTTCTTCAGCGCAAAAGCGTAGTCGGTAATGCCGTGCTCTTGCAGCAGGATACTGAGGATTTCGTCAGGCTTCTGCGCCTGAAAGATGCGGGAGTTCTGGCGAAGACCCAGTCGCCACAGGGCCGGTTTGACTTGCAACTGATAGCGGGTACGACGAAAACCGCTATCCCCTTGGGCAAACTCGCTCACAACCCCGCAGACCCTTCGCTGCAGCTCGCCGTTGTACCACACCATGAGCTCGCAGGGCTGGTCCAGCACGGTGCCAAAGTCGACATCGGGCTGGCTGCTGGCCAGCTCAAGGCGCAGGTTGAACGGCCGGTTCAGCCCCTCGTCCAGCTGGAAACTCGCCACCACGAAGGTGCTCTCGGGCAATGCCCCCACCTTGACGGTAAATTGCAATCCGGTTTGATTAGCCATGGCTCTCCCCTCTTGTCACGGCCACGCGATGTCTGCGCCCTTGCCAACTCTCGCGCCCATACACGCCCTCGCCGCGCAGCCACGCTACCGCCCTCTCCGGTGCCGCAAGGGCCACCAAAGATAAGGGGGATAACAGGTTACGAGCGGTTCGGGTCTGCATCACAGGACACCCTTTAGTGCTTTGCCATCCCTCCGCACTCACCGGCAGGGCACCAAACCCCGGCAGGGGGATGGCAAAACAGAAAAGCTCCAGCCAACCCGTTGGCCAGGCTGGAGAAAATGCACAGTACAAGAAGCCGGTTGAACAACCGGCTCAAAGACACATTACTACTTACAAGGAATACCAAAGTACCGAAGCAAGGCTTACGCCTCGATGGGGGCGCGCCAGTCGTCCGCACCGGAAGTACCGGCAACGGTGTGCTCCCAGTCAATCTTGCGGTAAGCCATGGAGACCTGGATAAGCTGGGTGAAGTCAGACTTCGCCGGGTCCTGGCAGTGCGGCATCTGGCAGTCGATGTCAACGATGGTGGCATCGGTCAGCACGGTAGAGAAGAAGTGCTCCTGCTTGCCCTCAACGGAGGTGCGGTACCACTTCAGGGTCACTTTCGGCAGCATCTCGCCGGAAGCCAGAGAGTTGTACATCAGCGGTACGGCTTTGTTCAGCGCCACGGTGAACTTGAACGGCTTGTGGACACGCTGACCGGCAGGCTGACCGGATTGCGGGTCAGTCGGGACGGTGACAACGTGCTGGAACTCTTGTACCAGCATCTCGTCTTCGTGACCTTGTACGAAGATGTTGCCGACGGAATCGGAAGTGAAGGCACCGGCGGTGATATTGCCCTGGGTTTTACCTTCGATGCTGATATAACATGGAGTTGGCATGGGTATGCTCCTAAATAGATTGGTTAAACGATATAGCACTCGACCAACACTTAGCAGCGACCATGCCATTTTTTTATCCCTTATTTATCAATCTGTTACCTTCCGCCAGTTCTCGCTCTACCTACATGGGTGCAATAAGTTGCGCAATGTCATTGCACTCACTGGCAAAACTGACCTTTTCAGTAATTTCATCTACGTAATGAGCAAGCTTTTGCGTTAGGCAGCATCATGCACTGTTATCATCCACATTTTCGATTTGTGCCGTGTCAATGTTCAGTCTGACAATCCCCTGCATCAGTGCCCAGGATATCGCCTGATTTTTGCTGCTTGCCCCCAGCTTCTCCGCGATCCGTTCAAGATGGAAAGTGACGGTTCTGGGCTTGATCCCCAGGATCTGGGCAATATCGCTCACTTGCTTGCCTTCGGCGGCCCATTGGCACACCTCCAGCTCCCGTAGCGTCAGATCTTCCTGAGGAAGCTTCACGGCAAGACAAACACGGGCTACCGCCTCGAAGACATGCACCGCCAGCCAGCTTAAAAAGGGAATAGCCGTCAGCCACTGATGTTCGGTTCGTGGCGTACGAGTGATCAATGACAGCAAGCCAACATGGCCATTCGCCCCGTGCCAAGGAATCGTGATCCCGTCGCGCAGCCCCATCTCTTGTGCCTGCCGCATCACTTCTAAACCAGCAATGTCCTGCTGATCGCAACACTCGGAGATCAGGTTGGCCCAGAGGATTGGGGTGCTCTGCTTCATTCCTTTACGCACAACGGGATCTACCGCAAAGAAACGCTGTCTGTCATAGGCCTGCACCCACTCGACAGGACAGCCGTTGAAAATCCTCACATCAGGACGCTGAATCGAACTGGGAAAGATGAATCCCAGCCGGAAGTGGTCAAATCCCATCTGCTGGCTCAGAGTTCGCAACAGAGTCACTATGGTCTGCTCGTCAGAGGCCTCATTGAAGCGGGTAATCAGCTCAAGTGCATCGGCGGTGTCGAGGAAAAAGTGCGATGTCGAAGTCAAAAGCGAGGCACACCCATTGTAAAGAATTACTAAATGTCATTAACAATGAATCAAATAGCATAATATCTCGCCAACACAAAGAAAAAGGCGAAGCCAATGAATAACATGGCTTGAGCGGGTCACCTCACACCTGGCTACATGTATAAAAAATCCCCGCCTGTCAGGGCGGGGATCCGGTGCGGGCAACAGCCCGAGATCACTGCGTGTGTTGTCTTTTTAGAATACGTATTTGACCCGTGCACTCAGGTTGCGGCCCGGTTCGGTCATCATGCTGTTATCGGAGCCCTCGGCACGACCGGCGATGCGCTCGTAGCTGGTGTACTCCTTGTCAAACAGGTTGAAGACCCCGACGTTGAGCTGCAGGTCGGTCATCGGGTTGAACTGGGCGTACATATCCACCACACCCCAACCGGCGCTCTTCACGTAATCGTTGCCTTTGCTGTCTTTACGGACTTTGTCCATGTCGTCAGCAAAGCGCAGCGCGGTGTTGAAGTTCCATTGGGACTGCTCCAGACGCACACCGACCGAGCCGTTCAGCGGGCTCAAGCTGTTGATGTAGTTACCATCCCCATCCTTGCCCTCGATGTAGGCCAGATTGCCCCAGACATTGACGATGTCGTTGAGCCAGTAGTCCGCCTTGGCTTCGACCCCTTTGGTGGTCGCCTTGCTCAGGTTCTGGTACTGGTAGACGGCGGTGCGCCCCTCTTTGCCCACTTCCACCATCTCGATGAAGTCTTCAAACTTGTTGTAGAAGCTGGCTACTTCATAGCTGAAGCCGTGGCTGTTGCCACGCACGCCGAGATCGATGCCGTCGCTGCTCTCCGGATTGAGGTTCGGGTTGGGCTCGATGCGATAGCCGTACGCCTGATGGTTCAGGGTGGAGAAGGCGCTGTCATACATGGGGGCCTTGAAGCCGTGGCTGTACTGGGCGAACAGGTTGGCCGCCTCGTGGGCCTTGAACACCAGACCCAGCTTGGGTGACAACTCCCCTTCGGAGAACTTGTGCAGCTTGTCGCCGGTGTAGGCCGGATCGTTGTCCGGGGTCATCCGGTAGTAGTCATAACGGGCTCCCGGGGTCAGCACCCAGCGCTCGCCAAACTTGATTTCGTCAAAGGCCCACAGGGCGCTGCGCTCGCTGGTGGTAGCCGGGAAACTCAGCTCGTTGTAGCCGACAAAATCACCGGGAGTCGTCGGCCCCTTGTAACGGGTACGTTCGTTGTCGGTGTGCTCGTATTCAGCCCCCCAGGCCAGGCGGTGGTTGGCGACCGCCTTGTGGAACTGCAACTGGGCGCCGATGTTCTTCTGATCGAACACGTTGTGATCCAGCGAGTTTTTGGTCACATAGGGGTTGCCGGGGCTGACCGGATACTTGGATGAGGCGTACTGATCCAGCGTCTGCTTGGTGCGGGCGAAGTAAACCTTGCTATCCATCCGATCGGCCCAGCCTTGATTCAGCGCGATGCCGTGATCCAGCACCACCGAGAGGTTGTCGGTCTGCTTGTCGGTGATGGGCTGATCAAAGACACGGGCAGTACCGGTACCGACCTTGTTGAGCTTGACCGCATCCGGCTCCTCGCCATCGGTCAGGTAGTCAACGGTCAGCTTGAGGAACTGCTCATCGGAGAGATTCCACTTGCTCTTGAGCAGCAGGGCGTGGGTACCGATGTCGAAGTCGTTCTTGCTGGAGTCGTAATTCTGGGTCACACCGCCATCGCGCCAGGTGTAGCGCAGCAGGTTCTCCACTTCGCCAGTGCGCAGGGCGCCGGTAAAGCCCGCCATCTTCTGGTGGCTGCTGGAGGCGTAACCGCTTGTCACGTCCAGATAGCTGTCCTTGCCTTTGAGGAAGTCACTGGCATCCTTGGTGGTGATGGCAATCACACCACCCAGCGCATCGGAACCGTAGGCGGCAGACGCCGGCCCCTTGGCCACTTCTACCTGCTTGATCATGTCGGTATCGAAGTAGCTCTGACCGACACCGCCCTTGCTGTAGGCATCGTTCTGGCGCACGCCGTCGCGCACCACCTTGACCCGGTTTTCACCCATGCCGCGGATGACGAAGGTCTGCGCATCCCCCTGACCGCCGAGCACGGTCACACCGGGTTCGTAGCGGAACAGGTCGGCGACATTGGTGACGACCTGCTCTTCAATTTGCTTGGCGGTGATCACCGAGATGGGGCCGGAGACATCTTCCAGTTTTTGCTCCATCCGTGAGCCGCTGACGACCACGACTTCATCCGCCTTCTGGTTGGCAGCAAAGACCTGGGAGGAGAGACCGGCCGCCACGGCGAGGGCAACCAGAGAGAGTGCGTTATGATGGGTCACAGCGAATCCTTATTGAGAACTGTTATCAAACAGGCCGCATATTACCCGGCTCTCGACAAAGATCAACAAGAAACGAAATCATTCTCATTTGTTTTGAACCAAATTGGTTTTACACTGTCGCCCTGTGTTGCCCTTATTCTCTATTAGCCCCCGAGATGCACCGGCATCCGGGCATATCAGCCGTGAGATCCCATGATTAGACGACTTCCCCTGCTCGCCCTGCCGCTGCTACTGGCAGCCTGTGCCACCCCAACCCAGCCAAACGTGTCATCACAGTTGCAGACGCTCTATGACTACCGGCTAAGTAGCGAGGGAGATGCAGACCTGACGCAGGAGCAAGCAATCGCGCGCATTGCCGACGCCGACATCATTCTGGTGGGTGAGCTGCACAGCCATCCCGCCGTGCATCTGTTGCAATCGCGCCTGCTGAGCGGGCTCTACACCGCTGGCCAGCAGCACAGGCGGCCATTGGCCCTCTCCATGGAGCAGTTCAGCCGCGCCGATCAGAAGACGCTGGATGCCTATCTGGCGAACCAGATTGGTGAAGCGGCCTTGATCCGCGAAGGCAACGCCTGGCCCAACTATCCGAGCGACTACCGCCCGCTGGTGGAGTTTGCCAAGGCTCACCAGATGCCGGTGATCGCCGCCAACGCCCCCAAGCCCCTGGTGAGCTGTGTCGGTCAGGAGGGGGCTGAGTGGCTCGACAAACTGCCAGCCACACGTCGCAGCCAGCTGGCCCGCCAGCTGACGCTGGGGGATGACCCCTATCGCCAGAAATTTATGGCCTCCATGCACCACGGCGATGCCGACAGCAACGCCCGCCGCTTCGCCGCCCAGACCAGTTGGGATGACACCATGGCCGAGAGCATGGTGGATTATCTCGCCAAGCACCCGGGCCAGCAGATCATGCATATCGCCGGCAATTTCCACGTCGAGGGGGGGCTTGGGCTCGCCAGTCGCATCGCCAGCCGCAATCCGGCCCTCAAGGTAGCGCTGGTCGTCCCCCGTACAGATGAGACCTCTGTTGCAGATCCCGCAGCCGATGTGCAGGTAACCATCATGCCGCTGCCTAAGCGCTGGCAAAACAGTGACGAGATGAAGCAAGATATGGGCGCGCTGCATCAATCCCGCAGTCGTGACTGCAGCCAGTGGCTGCAACCCTAATCTTCCAGGAAACGGCGGGTAAAATATGGATGTGTTACTGATCATCGATGTGCAGCAAGGCTTGTTCAACGAGCCCCGTTACCGCCAGGAGCAGGTGCTGGCCAATATCAACCGGGCTGCGGCCCATGTCAGGCAGCAACAGGGACGGGTCATCTATATCCAGCATGACTCGCCCCCCGGTACCGAACTGGAACCGGGCACACCGGGTTGGCAGTTGCACAGTACGCTGCAACCGGCCAAGGGAGAGAGCCGGGTGCGCAAAACGGCATGTGACAGCTTTCTCGACACCGAGCTCGCCTTCCTGCTGGCCGAGCAGCCGGTCGATCGACTCATTCTCTGTGGCTGCGCCACCGATTTTTGCGTCGACACCACGGTGCGTAGTGCCGCCTCCCATGGGTACGAGGTGCTGGTATTGAGCGATGGTCACACCACCGCCGATCGCCCCCACCTGAGCGCGGCCCAGATCACCGAGCACCATCACTGGATGTGGCGCCACCTCAGCCTGCCGGAGGGGCGCAATGTGACCCTGCTCACCACCGACGAGCTGCTGGCAGTAACACCCGCCCTGCAGCCGTGCTAATCTGCGAGCCTCGCCTCGTTTCTCACTGGAGTCTGTCGTGCGCCTGTTGTCTGCCACCCTGTTGTTGATTGTTCCCCTGCTGTCGGCCTGCTCCAGCTTGCCCGGACAGAAGTATGACGGGCCGGAACCCCTGTTTCTGACCCATATCAACGAGGAGGGGAGCAAGCGGTTCACCTTTGAAGCCGCGCCCAACGACACCTTGCCGCGCGGCCTATCGGCGGCCCAGAGCCAGCGGTTGCTGGAGCAGCGGGAAGCCTTGCAGGAGAACCTGCTGACCGAGACCCTGGCGACCAAGCAGTATTGCCGCCAGGGCTACATCGTACTGAGCCAGACCTCCTGGAAGGTGCGGGGAGAGTGCAACGAAACGGCCACAGACGCCGATCGTCGCGCTTTTCCCAACAAGGACAGCTGGCAGGATTGAACAGGCCGGATGAGATAACGCAATAAAAACGGGCAGCCAATTGGCTGCCCGTTTTGTTATGACGGCTGTCATGGTCGACAGGGATCGTCAGACCGGCGCATCGGCCGGGCTGGTGAGCTCGGCACCGTTGTCGATGCGCTTGTGCCCTTCCACCAGATGGACGAAATCCACCAGCTCGTCACCGGAGACCGCAAACGCCTGGCCGAAGCCCTTGACGAACAGCCCCTGCTCCGGCTTGAGGCGGAACAGTTTGAAATCCTTGAGGTTGGAGAGACCCTTGATGATCTCGCCAAAACGCCCCTCCAGCGCAGCGACCGCCTTGCTCCAGCGCGCATCGTCACGGGCCACCACTTCGGCCACCGCATCGAAGGTCAAGCGCTTGCGGGCAAACAGCTCGCGGGCACCACTCTCATCCTCGATCAGCATCAGGGATACCCGAGGCACCTGTTGCAGGTTGCGGGCGTGGCGGGCGATCTCGGAGATCAGCACATAGTAACCATCTTCCTGTAGCACAAACGGGGCATAGCTGGCGTTGGGATTGCCTTCGCCATCGACGGTGGCGAGCTGCAGGGTACGGCAGCTGTCGCGAAACTCGCGGATCTCCGGTTGCAGGCGGTTCTGCAGACGCTCCTGACGTTCACTCATGCTTTGACTTCCTCTTGAGAGTTGTGGCGCAGCGCCATAAAACGGGTGACCTGATCGGCCAGCAGCTGGCGTTTCTCGTCGCGACCCAGATAGACTTTGAAAATGCAGCGGCCGGAGTGACCGAAGAACTGGAAGGAGTGCCCCTCCTTGCCCATGAACAGCTTGCTGACCAGCGCAATCCCCGCCACGTTGTCGAGCTTGAGGTGACCATGCAG
Organism: Aeromonas sp. DNP9; assembly: GCF_001728955.1. Lineage (NCBI taxonomy): Bacteria > Pseudomonadati > Pseudomonadota > Gammaproteobacteria > Aeromonadales > Aeromonadaceae > Aeromonas > Aeromonas sp. DNP9. The sequence goes on from NZ_LYSQ01000024.1 coordinate 66,151, forward strand.
CTCACCGTCGCGGCCCATCAGGTTGTAGTAACCGCGTGCGTCCTTGCCTTTCGGGAAGGGGGCTTTTACCTCGAAGATGGAACCTTCTGATTCGACGATGGTGGTCACCGGGCCCCAGTCGGCCAGATCTTCCAGCAGACCTTGTGCGCGATCGGCGGGCAGCAGGGTCACCAGCTCGGCGGGCAGATGGCGAACCACCTCCCATTCGCTGATGGCGAGCTGGGCCGCCAGGGTGGACGGATGAGCGCCGGGATCCTGCTCCAGCAGCGCGTGAATGCGTTGTGCAATGCTCATGTTTTCTCCCTCTGCGGGACCATGTTGTCCCGCTGTTTATCATGGCGGCTACTCTAATAAAGCACCGAAACCAATGCAATTGATAATTGCTATCATTATCAGTGCATTTTTTCCAAAGCCTTGATATTCTCGGCGGCACACCCGTTTCATTCACCCCTTCGGAGGTTAGCATGGGCCGTCGTCTTGCCCTCGCCATCACCCTGCTCTGCAGTTCACTCTCTTCCTTCTCTGCCGTTGCTGCCGACGGACAGAAAGAGCGTATCGTCAGTATCGGCCCGGCCACCACAGAACTCATTCTGGCCCTTGGCGGTGAATCAAACCTGATCGCCACCGATGTCAGCAGCCCCTTGCCAAAAGGGTTGCCCAAGGTGGGTTATCACCGGGCGCTGGCCGCCGAAGGGATCCTGAGCCTCTCCCCCACCCGACTGGTGGGCAGTGACGAGATGGGGCCGGCCCCGACCCTGGATCAGCTGCGCCGTGCCGGGGTCAAGGTGGAGGTGCTGGATACCGCGCCGACTCTCGCCAACCTCAACCAGCGCATCGACACCCTCTCCAGCCTGCTGGGCGATAAAGCAGCTGGCGATCGCCTAAAGGCAGAGATCCAGGCCCAGACCGATCAGCTGGCGGCGCAAGCCAAACAGAACAAACCGCTCAAGGTCGCCTTCCTGCTGCTGCACAAGGGGCAACCCACCAGCATCGCCGGGGGTGACACCACTGCCAGCGCGCTGATCTCGCTGGCAGGCGGCATCAATCCGGTCGCCGAGTTGCGCAACTACAAGCCGGTATCCGCAGAATCCCTCATCGAGATGCAGCCCGATCTGGTGCTGGTCAGCGGTCGTGACTGGCAGCAATATGCCGACCCGGCCAAGGTGCTGGCAGAAGTGCCCGCCCTGGCCGCCACCCCGGCTGGCAAGCGCAACGCCATTCATGCCATCGACGGCCACGCCCTGCAAGGGGGCCTTAGCCTCAACTCCCTGCAACAGGCGAACCAGATCGCCCAGTGGATCAAGCAGGGGTCATAATGCGGTTACCCCTCTCCTGGCTGCTGGCCTTCACCACGGCCGCACTGGCGCTGTTGCTGCTCGGTTCGCTGGCAACCGGCCCCATGACCCTCACCTTGGGCGAGAGTCTGCGGGCGCTGTTTGCCGGGCAGGAGAGCGGGATAGAGTCACACAAGCTGCTGATCGTGCAAGAAATTCGCCTGCCGAGAACCCTGCTCTGCATCGCAGTGGGGGGGATTCTCGGGCTCTGTGGCGCCGTGATGCAGGGGCTGTTTCGCAACCCTCTGGCTGACCCCGGCATCATAGGTGTCTCCGGCGGTGCGGCGCTTGGGGCGGCGCTCGCCATCGTGCTGCTAGCCCCCCTCGGCCAGCAGCTGCAAACCACCATTGGGATTGGCCTGCTACCGCTGCTCGCCTTTCTCGGCGGCGCGCTCACCACCACCCTGGTCTATCTGCTCGGCACCCGTGAGGGCGGCACCTCGGTCACTGTCATGCTGCTGGCCGGGGTCGCCATCACGGCGCTCTCCGGTGCGGTGATCGGCCTGCTCACCTATCTGGCGGACGATCAGATGCTGCGCAACCTGAGCCTGTGGCAGATGGGAACGCTGGCGGCAGGCAAACCGGCCGATGTAGCGCTGGCCCTGCTCACCCTGGTGGCCCTGCTGTGGCTCTTTATGCGCGATGCCAATCCACTCAACGCCCTGCTGCTGGGTGAAGGAGAGGCCCGTCATCTGGGGGTCAATGTGCAATCCCTCAAACGTCGCCTGATTTTGCTCACCGCAGCGGGCGTCGGGGTGGCGGTGGCGGTATCGGGGATGATCGGCTTCGTCGGGCTGGTGGTGCCTCATCTGGTGCGCCTGCTGGCGGGTCCCAACCATGTCAGGTTGCTGCCGCTCTCGGCCCTGCTTGGCGCTGCCCTGCTGCTGGCAGCCGATATGCTGGCACGCACCCTGCTGGCCCCGGCCGAGCTGCCGGTGGGCATCATCACCGCTCTGCTCGGCGCCCCCTTCTTCATCTGGCTGCTGGTAAAAGGCCGCCGCGCCCTGTGATACGGACTGTTATGCAACCACTCTTATCCTCACTCTCCGCCCCCCTGTTGAGCTGCAGCCGACTCAGCCTGCGCCGTGGCCAGCGCCAGATCCTGGATGGGCTCGATCTTAGTCTCGAGAGCGGTACCCTCACCGCGCTGCTCGGCCCCAACGGGGCGGGCAAGAGCTCGCTGCTCAAGTGCCTGACCGGCGAGCTGGAATATGAGGGTTCCATCACCCTGTTTGGCGCGGCTCGCCAGCAGTGGGACAGCAGCCAGCTGGCCCACCGGCTCGGGGTATTGCCGCAAAGCTCCTCCCTCAACTTCCCCTTTCTCTGCGAGGAAGTGGTCGCCATGGGGCGCTTGCCCCACAGTGAACCGACGGCGCGGCGTGACGAAATTGTGGCTGCGGCCATGACCCATGCCGGGGTCGAGCATCTGGCCAAGCGGCTCTATCCCGGGCTCTCCGGCGGCGAGCGGCAGCGGGTGCAGTTTGCCCGGGTGCTGGCGCAGATCTGGCAGGCCCCCTCTCCGACCGAGCAGGCCGAGCAACCCCGCCTGCTGCTGCTCGACGAACCCACCTCGGCGCTGGATCTGAAATACCAGCATCAGCTGCTCACCATGGCGCGCGCCCTGGCAAGCCGCAATACAGCAGTACTGGTGGTGCTGCACGACCTCAATCTGGCGGCGCGCTATGCCGATCGGCTGGTGATGCTGGAGCGGGGCAAGCTGATGGCCGATGGCACGCCTGCCGAGGTGCTGACCCCTGAGCTGATCGCCCGTCTCTATGACTATCCGGCACAGGTGCTCCACCACCCCGAGAGCGGCCTGCCGATGGTGGTGTGACAAATTCAGAGTGCGGTAACGGCTGGAAGCGCGCTATTCATCCCGGAAACTGCAGCGTATAAACCGGTTTTTCACACCCCATATCGCCCTGCTAACATTCATCATTGCCAGATATGTGGTGTGAATATCCTCACACTTTACTCAGGCAAAACCCCCGCAGCATCACCGTCTACTTATAATGGCGCCGCCTCACAGAAGGCATAACTCATTGATGCTACGGAATAATTACAATGAAAAATATCAACAAGACCCTACTGGCTGCCGCCATCTCTCTCGGGATGCTGGCTGGCTGCAACAGCGACAACGACTCAAAGGCAGCTGATCCCATGGTTCGTTTTGCCACCTTCAACCTCTCTTTTGACCGCACTGCCGCCGGTATGCTGACCGGTGAGCTGGCCTTGACCCGCACCGAGCAGGATGCCCTGCTGGCCCGCCTCGCCGAAGGGAGCCTGAGCGGCGCCACGGAAACCAAAGCCAAGAACGTGCAGCAGATCCGCAACGTGGCGGAGATCATCCAGCGCACCCGCCCGGATGTGTTCCTGCTCAACGAGTTCGACAACGACGGCAAAGGCGAGAGCACCGCCGATCTGAAAGCCTTCAACGACAACTATCTGGCCCACGCCCAGCACGCAGAGGTGACGGCCATCAGCTATCCGGTGATGCAGAATTTCGCCACCAACACCGGCCTGATGAGCGGTTATGACCTCAATCTGGATGGCAAAGTCAACAGCGGCCCCGACGATGCCTGGGGCTTTGGCAACTACCACGGCCAGTATGCCTTTGCGGTGATGTCCAAATACCCCATCGACACCAAGCAGATCCGCACCTTCCAGAACTTCAAGTGGAAGGATATGCCGGGCGAGCAGAATCCCATCATCGATGACTGCAACAATCCCAAGGTCAAGATCCCGGCCAGCCGCCAGTGTGGCGATGCCTGGTATTCAGACGCAGCCTGGCAGCAGTACCCGCTCTCCTCTAAGAACCACGCCGATGTGCCGGTACGCATTAAGACCGAGAAAGGGGAAGAGGTGATCCACTTCCTGATCTCCCACCCGACCCCGCCGATCTTTGCGAACGCGGCGCGTCACACCGTCAAGCACAACCGTGCCGAGATCGCCTTCTGGAACGACTACGTCAAGGGTCTCAGCTACATGACCGATGACAAGGGCACCAAGGGTGGGCTGGCCAAAAACGCCAAGTTCGTTATCGCAGGCGATCTCAACGCCGATCCGCTCACCGGTGACGGCGACCTGACCGCCATTCAGGATCTGCTAAACAACCCGCTGATGAATCAGACCATCACCAATGGCACCCTGATCCCGGTCAGCGAAGGGGGCCCGGAGTGTGTCAGCAAAGGGGCCGACTGCAAACGCAACCTCACTCGCCCCAACCCGGAACGCATCACCAACTCCAGCGTGCTGCAGCTGGATCACGTCATCCCCTCCGCCAACCTCAACGCGGTCAAGAGCGGCGTCTTCTGGCCTGCCAGCTTCGAGGCCGGTTATCACCTGGTCTATGATGCGAAACTCGGCATCGCCAAGGGAGTCAGCTCGGATCACCGCATGGTGTGGGTCGATCTCAAACTCGACTAACTCTGCCATGACCCCGCTGCGGCGGGGTCTTTTCTTAGCGATGACTGGCGAGTTGACCACGGCTCATTAATCCACCGCTTGGCATTGAGTTATCCATCCATAACTCATCCATAGCCGTTGAATAGGCCCTCCGATCACAGAACCGCCGCGCCAATGGTGGTAGCATGCCTCCTCTTGCCATCCGGCCGCACGACGGATCCGGTGGCCCTCCCTCCTCCGCTTTCACTTTTTGAGGAACGATTTGATGGAACTGCTTCTGCTTAGCAACGGTAAAGCCAACGAATTTCCCGGCCTGCTCGGCTGGGCCCGCGACCGGGTGCAGAGCCTGCTGGCTCGCAAACAGGCCAAACGCATTCTGCTCATCCCCTACGCGGTGATCCGCAGCGACTGGGATGCCCGCGCCAACGAACTTACCGAGAGCCTCGGGATCGAGACCATCAGCATTCACCACTTCGATGATCCGGTCGATGCCGTCAATCAGGCGGACGCCATCTTTATCAGCGGCGGCAACACCTGGCGCCTGAATCAGCTGCTGCATGAAAACGGCCTGATCGTGCCGATCCAGCGTGCCGTGCGCGAACGGGGCGTCCCCTATGTGGGCTGGAGCGCCGGTTGCAACGTGGCGACCCCGAGCATCCGCACCACCAACGACATGCCGGTCTGCAACGCCGCCGTGCTGCCCGCGCTGGGCCTGTTCCCGTTGCAGATCAACCCCCACTATCTGGACGCCAGCATCAGCGGCCACATGGGCGAGACCCGCGACGAGCGTCTGGCCGAATTCTGCGCCATCAACCAGAGCGAATACGTAGTGGCTCTGCGCGAAGCGAGTCTGTTGCAGATCAGCGGCGACACCGTTGAGTACTGGAGCGCCCGCGAGCAGGATTTCAAGATCTTCAAACACGGCCAGGAGCCGCAAGCCTTTATGGACGCGAGCCCGCTGGCCGAGCTGACGCCGTTCAAGGTGCGCTGAGCGCCACCGGCAAGCGGATAGCTCATAAAACCGCAGAAATAACAGAGGGATGGCTCGGCGCCATCCCTCTTTTTATTGGTCTTTTGACTCAATACCGATCTGGCTACTCCCCCTGCAGGGTCACCAGCACCTTGCGGGCGCCGCCATCGACGCGATGTTCGCCAAGCCAGATCCCCTGCCAGGTGCCGAGCGCCAGCTGACCGTCACGGATCGGCAGCAGCAGACTCACCCCGAGCAGGGAGGATTTGATGTGGGCGGGCATGTCGTCCGGCCCCTCATAGGTATGGCGATAATAGGGGGCATCCTCCGGCGCCAGCCGGTGCAGATGGGCCTCCATATCGCTGCGCACGCTCGGATCGCAGTTCTCGTTGAGGGTGAGCGAAGCGGAGGTGTGTTGCAGCAGCAGGTGGGCCATGCCGATCCGGTAATCCGCCAGCATCGGCAGCTTGGCCACCAGCTCGTCAGTCACCAGATGAAAGCCCCGCTAACGGGGCTTTAAGGTCAACAGGCACTGCTGCCACATCAGACGTATTCCATAAAGACGCGGGAGGTGAGCTTGGTGATGAGCTCGTAGGGGATGGTGCCAATCTCGTCGGCCACCCGCTCTACCGGCAGCCCCTCGCCCCATAGCACCGCCTCGTCACCAGCCTTGTCGGTCGCGCCCGGCCCCAGATCCACCGTGCTCATATCCATAGAGACACGCCCCACCAGCGGCACGATGCGGCCGTTGACCAGCACGGAAGTGCCATTGGGCGCCATGCGCGGATAGCCATCACCGTAGCCGATGGCGATAACCCCGAGCCGGGTATCGCGATCCGACACCCAGTTGGCGCCATAGCCCACCGGCTCGCCCGCCTTGTGATCCCGCACCGCAATCAGCTGGGTCTTCAAGGTCATCACCGGCTGCAGGTCGTAATCGGCCGCCACCGTGTTGGGGAAGGGCGACACGCCATAGAGGATGACACCGGGGCGAACCCAGTCGCAGTGGGAGTCTGGCCAGGCCAGAATGCCCGCCGAGTTGGCCATGGCCCGCTCGCCCGCCAGCGGTGCGGTCAACTTGCTGAACAAGTCGATCTGCTCGCGGGTAGTGGGCTGCTCTAGCTCATCGGAGCGGCTGAAGTGGGTCATGATGTTGAACGGCTGCACCACGTTCTTGCACTTGCCGAGTCGCTCGATAAAGGCGGGCATCTCGTCGGCCCGTACCCCGAGGCGGTGCATGCCGGTGTCGAGTTTGAGCCAGGCCACCACGGGGGCAGGCAGCTCGACCTGTTCCAGCGCTTCGAGCTGCTCCCAGGTGTGAACCGCCGTCTGCAGATTGTTGGCCGCCAGCACCGGCAGATCGTCGGCGGAGAAGAAGCCCTCCAGCAGCACGATGGGTTTGACCACGGCGCAGGAGCGCAGCATCAGCGCCTCTTCGATACGGGCCACCGCATAGGCATCCGCATCCACTAGGGTGCGGGCGACCGGCAGCAGTCCGTGGCCATAGGCGTTGGCCTTGACCACAGCGATGATCTTGCAATCGGGAGCGTGGCGCTTGACCACGGCGAGGTTGTGGCGCAAGGCCGCAGTATTGATTTGGGCAGTAGCCGCTTTCATGGTTTTCCCTTACGAGGGCACAAATGGTCTCCCCCTCATCGGGCAGAAGACCGCCACTCACTTATCGTCGTCGAAGGCCGGACCGGCATAATTGTCGAACCGGGAAAACAGGCCCTGAGCGGCAGCCAATGACTGGCTATCGATCAGGGCAGTCGTGGTAATGACGAAATCGCCATCACCTTGGGTTTGCATCAATAATCGTCGTCAAACGCCGGGCCGGCGTAGTTGTCGAACCGGGAGAACTGACCCTGGAAGGTGAGACGCACCCGGCCGATGGGGCCGTTACGCTGCTTGCCGATAATGATCTCGGCAATCCCCTTGTCAGGGCTGTCATCGTGATAAACCTCATCACGATAGATAAACATGATCAAGTCCGCATCCTGCTCGATGGAGCCCGATTCACGAAGATCCGAGTTGACCGGGCGCTTGTCGGCCCGCTGTTCCAGACTTCGGTTCAGCTGGGAGAGCGCCACCACCGGGCACTGCAGCTCTTTCGCCAAGGCCTTGAGGGAGCGGGAGATCTCGCCGATCTCCAGGGTCCGGTTATCGGAGAGCGCCGGCACCCGCATCAGCTGCAGGTAGTCCACCATGATCATGGATAGGCCGCCATGCTCGCGCGCCACCCGACGGGCACGGGAGCGCACATCGGTCGGGGTGAGGCCGGAGGCGTCATCGATATACATCTTGCCCTTCTCCAGCAGCAATCCCATGGTGGAGGAGAGGCGCGCCCAATCCTCGTCGTCGAGCTGACCGGTACGCACCTTGGTCTGGTCGATGCGACCGACCGAGGCGAGCATACGCATGATGATCTGCTCGGAGGGCATCTCCAGCGAGAAGATAAGCACCGGCTTGTCGGCAGTGAGGGCCGCATGCTCGCAGAGGTTCATGGCAAAGGTGGTCTTGCCCATGGAGGGACGGGCCGCCACGATGATCAAGTCCGAACGCTGCAAACCGGCGGTCATCTTGTCCAGATCGTTGTAACCGCTCGATACCCCGGTCACACCGTTGTGGGGGGTCTTGAACAGCTCTTCAATCTTGTCGACAGTCTGCTCGAGGATGAGCTTCAGGGGCTGGGGCCCCTCGTTGGCGCTGGTGCGCTGCTCGGCAATCTTGAATACCTTGCTCTCGGCAAGATCGAGCAGATCGCCTGAGGTACGGCCCTGTGGCTCGTAGCCCGCTTCGACTATCTCGTTGGCGACCGAGATCATCTCTCGCACTACCGCCCGCTCACGCACGATCTCGGCGTAGGCACTGATGTTGGCGGCACTCGGGGTGTTCTTGGCGATCTCCACCAGATAGGCGAAGCCACCGGCCTCTTCCAGCTGTTCGGAGCGCTCCAGCTCCTCCTGCAAGGTGATGAGATCGATGGGGTTGCCCGCATTGGAGAGGCGGGTCATGGCCTGGAAGATCAGCCGATGCGGGCGGCTGTAGAAATCCTTGTCGATCACCCGCTCGGCGACCCGATCCCAGGCCTCGTTGTCCAGCATCAGGCCGCCCAGTACGGACTGTTCGGCCTCAAAAGAGTGGGGAGGAACTTTCAGCTGTTGTGTCTTGGCGTCTTTTTTCGCCGTCACTTGCTCTGCCATACACATAAAAACCGCAGCGGGAAGGGGACGGGAATTTTACAAAAGAAAGCCAACTACGGCGAGCCCTATCTGGCGGCTCATACCATCATAAAGGGCCAAACCAGAGTCTGCTCTACCTTGACCATTTTGATTTTGCTTCGCATTTTGCGCTCCTTGCGACTCAATCTTCTGCTTTTCATCCGGTTTACTCCTCTTGTTTGACGCCGCATCGCGGCAACCTCGTTCATGAATAATTCATGCCAGAGGTGATATTGATGAATACAAGCTGCGACACAATTAGGGACAGGCAGCCTGCCATGCGCCTTGCTGAGCTTGCCAAAGCGGAGCATGCCCCACCCACAGACGAGAGTGAAAAGAGTCAAAATGAAAAAGATGCTGACCCTGTTTGCCGTGATCCTGGCCATTGGCCTGGGGGCACCTCACGCCGAAGCCAAGAAATTTGGCGGCGGTAAATCCTTTGGTAAAAGTTACAAAACTGCGCCGGCCCAGCCTGCGGCCAAACCGGTCGACAACAAGAATCCGACACTGAATGCCCAGACGCCGCCGAAAAAGAGCAGCATGATGGGTGGCCTGCTGGGCGGCCTGCTGGCCGGTGGCCTGTTTGCCTACCTGCTGGGCAGCGGTGCCTTTGAAGGTCTGCAAGGAATGGACTTCCTGCTGATCGCTCTGCTGGCGCTGGGTGCCGTCTTCCTGATCCGTACCCTGCGCAAGGGCAAGGTCGCGACGCCACAGCCACAACAAGCTGCCTATGCGGGCTATCAGCCACCGCAATCCGCTGCCCCGCAACAGTTTGAGCAGAGCAACAGCGCACCGCAAGCCACCGGCTTTGCCGACAGCGACGTGCCGTTCCGCCTGCCGCCGGGCTTTGACATGAACAGCTTCCTGGCCGGTGCCCGCGATCACTATCGCACCCTGCAAGAGGCGTGGAACAAGAACGATCTGGAAAAGGTGCGCGAGTACGTCAGCCCCGAGCTGTTTGAGCAGCTCAAAGCCGAGCGCGCCGAACTGACTGGCGACCAGCATACGGAAGTAATGTATGTGGATACCCAGCTGGTACGCGCCGACTACGGCAGCGACTGGGCTCAGGTGAGCGTGCGCTTCAGCGGCCGCTACATGGACCGTCAGGAGCAGGTCGAAGAAGACATCAAAGAGGTGTGGCACCTCGAGCGCGATCTGGCCAAGAACAATGCCCCCTGGCATATCGTTGGTATCGAGCAGCTGTAAGGTTCAGATTGTCACTACGCAAGAGGCGGCCCATAGGCCGCCTCTTTTCATTTCATCCCCTCACCTGACCTCATACAGGCGATGGCTATCGTCATTGATAATTGAAGAGTTGTAACCGCCACCCAAACAACGACAAAAGGCAGCCACCGGCTGCCCTTTGGGATCGCATCTGGGGGCTATGCGCCCCGCTGACGAATCAGTTACACCCTTCGGTAGAGGCTGAGTTCAGGTAGCTCACCTCATTACCTGGCTGATAATCGGCCACGTTGATGGTCTTCTTGATCTCGATGTACTCCTTCAGCACGGCAGCATCCACCAACCCGGCGTTGATGGTATCGATCTTCGGATAGCCGTCACCACCGGAGGCGCTGAAGCTCGGGATCGCGAAGCTGTAGGTTGCTGCCGGATCAAACGCCTTGCCACCGATACTGGTGATATTGACGCTCTTGGCCTGGCAATCCACCGCCATGTTGATACCGCCAAACTGGGCATAACCCCCGGTATTGCGGGTCTTGCTTGCCACCTGGCCCAGATAGGTCGCCAGCTCGCTTCCCTTCATGACAGCCTTGTTGACCGTGTTGCCAAACGGGTGCACCAGCAGCACGCTGCGGTAGGTGATATCACCGGCCGGGATGCTGTCACGGACGCCGCCAGAGTTGACGATACCAAAGTCGACACCCAGCTTGCTGCTGGTCGCCGTGGTGATGAGGCGACCCAGGTTGGTCTGCTTGTTGCGAACCGAGTTGCGATCACCAACCAGCAAGCCATCTGCCGAGCCAATGACGACATTCAGCTCTTGCTGACCTTTCTCCTGATAACCCAGCAGGGTGTTATACAGCTCGGGATCCTTGGTGATCTCGTCCTGTACGAACTGCATCTTGGTCGGGTCCTTGGTTACGGCGCCGTTGGCATCGATCGCCTCGCCCTTGGCGTTGCGTTTGATGAGGTTGACCGGGATCAGGTCATAGCTGGTCAGGGTCAATTTGCCATTCTGGTACTCAAACTGGGCACGGCCCACATACTTGCCCCACTCGTGGGCCTGCATGATCCAGGTGCCGTTTTGCTGGTCTGGCTGGCAGTTATCACCCGGTTTGAAATTGGCGTACTTGTTGGTGGTGCCCGGTTCCATACAGACCGGATTCTGGGAGTGGCCCCCAATGATGGCATCCAGAGTCCCTGCTGGCAGTGCACGAGCCATCTCTACATCGCCCGGCGCATTGCTGCCGTGCTGACCATTCTCGTAATGGCCCATGTGAGTGATGGCGAAGACCAGATTGGCCTCCTTGTTGCTGCGGATCTGCTGGCCCAGTTTGGCCGCTTCCGTAGTCGGATCGCGGAACTCCAGGGTCTGCACGTTGTTGGGGTCAACCAGCTGGGCGGTATCTTCGGTGGTCAGGCCCAGTACGGCAACCTTGAGACCGCTCTCCAGCTTGAACACCTTGTAGGGGTCAAAGTAGTGTTTGCCACTCGCCTTGTCATAGATGTTGGCCGAGAGCATGGGGAACTGGGCCCACTTGCGCTGCTTCTCCAGCACGCTGAGGGGGTTGTCGAATTCGTGGTTGCCCACTGCCATGGCATCGTAGCGAATGTTGTTCATCGCCATGAAGTCAGGCTCGGCATCCTGCAGATCCGACTCCGGCACGCCGGTATTCACATCACCACCGGAGAGAACCAGTACGTCACTGCCAGCAGCCTTGGCATCGGCACGCAGCTGCTCGACCAGAGTCTTCTGGGCAGCCATACCATACTCATTTTCAGCGTTGTGCCAGAAACGGCCGTGGGTATCGTTGGTGTGCAGTATGGTCAGTTTGCAGACATTTTCGGTGCAGGGTGCAACGGTGTCATTAGTCGAGGTATTACAGCCAGTCAGTGCAGCAAGCACGGCCAGTGCCACGCCGCCTTTGATAAAGTTATTATTCATTTCCATATCACCTTGATTGTTTTGTTATTTATCAACCCTGTCCAGCGGGTCGGGCGCCAATATAACAAACAACAGATGACCGTTTTTCATCGATGACTCACAAATTCTGCTAATTGTGATCTTCGGCCCAACATCCGGCTTCCTGCTGATTTATCAGGTTTTTTGTTGAGTGGTCACTCACTTGCCCCATCCCGCACCAAGGAGACGCCACCCGGACGCACCTTTATGGCATACTCCCCAGCCAGCCATGCCCGAGGAGATGATTTGATGGCCAAGTACGACAAGATTTCCCCCGAGACCCAGCAGGAGGCAATGAAAATTGCCCGTGCCAACCAGAAGCCGGGGCAAACCAAGGAACAGACCCAGCTTATCGCGCAAGGGATCCAGAAAGGCATCGACGAATACAAGAAACAGATGAAGGCGCGGGCCCGTGAAGCGAGCCGCCAGAAAAAATTGCAGGCCAAAGCCAGGCAGCCACAGGGCGCGCCCCAAACCGAAGAGCCAGACGATCAGCTGGAGCTGGTTGAAGTAAGCCATCAGCATCCCCTGCCCTGGATCTTGCTGGTGCTGAGCTGGCTGGGATTTGCGGCAGCCTGGTTCTGGTTGCACTAAGACGCGCTAACAAACCTTTATCCGGGATCCTCTTCACAGCCCGGGCCCGGGCTGCTGGTGATTACCTGCGAAGAGTGATTAAATCCCGCGCCTCTTGCACCGGACAACCGGTTTTTTGATGATCAGTTTTCAGGAAAGATGTTATGAACCCCGCTCCGCTCTATCTGCTGGCCCCTTTTGTTCTGTTCCTTGTGACCATGCTGCTCTATCGCATTTCGCCGCTGCGGGCGGTCGCCGCCGGTGGGGTACGCTGGTTTATCCTCCCCGCCTTCACCCTGTTTATTTTGCTGATCATCATCAATGGAGCCGCCGATCCCGCCCTGCGCGATCCGGCATTCCACTGGTTGATGCCGGGGCTTGGCTTTGCCCTGAGCCTGTTTCCGGCCCTGCCCAAGGCGCTGGTGCCACGGCTCGCCATCAAGGAGGGGGCCTTTGCCGCCCTCGGTCTGATGCTGATGAGCCTGGCCATGGTCTACTGATCGGCTGACCACAACCGTTAGCATGGCTCAAGGGGCGCTCTGTGACGGGCGCCCCTTGTACAAACAATGGCCTGCAGGCATCTTGGTGACAGGATAACCAGCAAGGAGGCCAGATGGACAATCCGCCCGATTTCATGGCGCTGTGGGATTATCAGGATCCCGCCGCCAGCGCCCTGCGTTTTCACACCCTTCTTCCCGAAGCGCGCGCCGCCAACCTGCAACTCGAACTGGAGTTGCTGACCCAAATTGCCCGTACCCATTCACTGCAGCGCCAATTTGCCGAAGCCCATCAGCTGCTCGACGAGATAGCGCCTCGCCTCACCGACACAACCCCCAGAGCGCGGATCCGGGCTCTGCTGGAACGAGGCCGCACCTTTAACTCGGCGGGCGACAAAGCCAGTGCCAAACCGCTGTTTGAACAAGCCTGGCAGTGGGGACTCAAGGAGAAGGAGACCTATCTTGCCATCGACGCCGCCCACATGATCGCCATCGCCGCACCGCTGGAAGAGCAGAGCCGCTGGCATCAACTGGCGATGGAGCTGGCGGAACGCAGCAGTGACGAGAAGGTGCGCGGCTGGCTGGCCCCCCTTTACAACAATCAGGGCTGGACCCTGTTCGAACTGGGCCGCTTTGAGGAGGCGAAAATCCAGCAACAGAAGTGCCTGGCCTGGCATCTGCAACATAACCAGCCGGCCAAGGCGTTTATCGCCCGCTGGAGTCTGGCTCGCCTGACCCGGGCCCAGGGTCAGCACCAGCAGGCGCTGGCAGAGCTGCACCAGCTCAAGGCCGATATGGCCGAGGCAGGCGAACCTGAGGATGGTTATCTGTTCGAGGAGCTGGGGGAGAATGCCTTGGTGCTGGACGATCCGCTGGCCGCGGAATACTTCTCCCGCGCCTGGTTTCTGCTGTCGCAAGACCGCTGGTTCAGCGCCAACGAGGGGGAACGACTGGCCCGCCTCAAGCGCCTCGCCAAACTCTGATCCCCCAAAATAGAAAGGGCGGCACGCTAGCCGCCCTTTCTGCTGGCAAGATGGTTCAGGCCCGATTGGACTCCTCCCACCCCTGTTTTTTACGGTAAATGGTGGAGGGGCTGATCTCGAGCAGGGCTGCTGCCTTGGGAATATTGCCGTCACAGCTGGCGATGGCCTGTTCGATCACCTCTTTTTCCACCAGCCAGAGCGGACGAATTGGCCCGTTGGCCACGCCGGTGGCGGCCGGAGCCGATGCCACCGCTGCCGCAATCGCAGCCGGCAGCTGGGGACGAACCCCATTGAGCGGTGGCGGCAGAATATCCGGGCTCACCAGCTCCTTGTCATTGAGCACCACGATATTGCGCACCACGTTCTGCAGCTCGCGTACGTTGCCAGGCCAGGGGTAGTCGAGCAGCACTCGCGCCGCCTCAACGTCAAAATCCTTGAAGCGTTTGTTCTCCTCCTTGGCGTAGCTCTGCAGCAGGGTACGCGCCAGCAGCAGGATATCCTCGCCCCGCTCCCGCAGCGGCGGCAGAGTGAGGGGAATGACGTGGAGCCGATAGTAGAGATCCTCGCGAAAACGGCCCGCTTTCACCTCCACCAGCGGATCCCGGTTGGTGGCGCAGATAAAGCGCACATCGACCGTCTCGAGCTTGCCGCTGCCGACTCGCTGCACTGTGCCGGTCTGGATAAAGCGCAGCAGCTTGCTCTGCAGATCCAGGTCCATCTCGCAGATCTCGTCGAGAAACAGGGTGCCACCATCAGCCAGACTGGCCGCCCCTTTGCGATCCCCCTGGGCGCCAGTAAAAGAGCCCTTCACATGACCGAAGATCTCGCTCTCCATCAGATCGTGGGGAATGGCGGCGCAGTTGAGGGCAATAAAGGGCTGTTCGCTGCGGGGACTGCACTGGTGAATCGCTTCGGCACACACCTCTTTGCCGGTGCCGCTCTCGCCAGTGATAAAGACGGTCGCCTTGCTGGGCGCCGCACTTTCGATGATGCGATAGACCGCCTGCATCGACATGGAGGCGCCGATAAAACCGAAGAAGGAGCTGCGCTCGAAGTTCTCCCGATAGTGGGCAACCAGCGAGCTCAACTGCTGGTGTTTCAAGGCATTGCGAACGGTGGCGCAGAGCCGCTTGCTGTCAAACGGCTTGGTCAGAAAATCGAAGGCACCGAGGCGCATCGCCTCCACTGCCACATCCACCGAACCATGGGCGGTGATCACTACCACAGAGCAGGGCAATTGCTGTTCGGTGATCATTTGCAGAATATCCATGCCGGACATATCCGGCAGTTCCAGATCCAGCAGCACCACGGGGGGAGGACTTGCCAGCAACTGCGCCAACGCCTGCTGACCACAGTCGGCCAGCACTACCTCGTACCCCTCCTGGCGCAAGTACTGTTCATAGACCACCGCCAGACTACGGGTATCTTCCACCAGCAGGACACGCGATTTATTTTCAGCCACTGGACTCATCCTTGTATTTGATTCTGCGATCTATTTTGCCTTATTTTCGCGCGCAAACCCAACGCCAAGACAGCTCTGTTATCCCGCGATTGCAGGGAATACACAAGTAAAAACGGCTCCTTAAGGAGCCGTTTTTAACTACAAGAAGGGATTACTTCTTGGCGTCGTCTGCAGTCGGCTTCTCGATAGCCAGCAGCTCAACGTCAAACACCAGCACGGCATTCGCCGGGATGGAGCCTGCACCATGCTCGCCATAGGCCAGCTTGGACGGCAGGAAGAACTTGAACTTGGAGCCAACCGGCATCAGCTGAACACCTTCGGTCCAACCCGGGATAACCTGGTTGAGCGGGAAGGTAGCCGGCTCGCCGCGATCGACGGAGCTGTCGAACTTGGTGCCGTCGGTCAGGGTACCGGTGTAGTGAACCTTGACGATATCGGTAGATTTCGGCTTGGCGCCAGTGCCCATCTTCTCGACCACGTACTGCAGGCCGGATTCAGTGCTCTTAACACCCTCTTTCTTGGCGTTGGCAGCCAGGAACTCTTCGCCCTTCTTCAGATTCTCAACGGCGTCTTTCTCGGCCTTGGCCTTGGTCAGCTCGTTGATCTTGGCGTCGTAATCCTGCAGTACCTTCTGGATCTCTTCATCAGTCATCTTGGCTTCTTTGCCCAGACCGTCAGTCACCCCTTTCAGGATCACGGCGTTGTCCAGTTTGATGCCCAGTTCCTGCTGACGCTCCAGGGTATTGGCGATGTAACGACCCATGGAGAGGCCAATTGCGTAGCCAGATTGCTCTTCAAAGCTCTTGGCTTCAGCCTTGGTCGCCTCTGCCGGCTTGCTGGCTTCTGCCTTCACTTCGGCGGTATTGGCCGCAGCAGGCTTCTCGTCTTTTTGGCAAGCAGTCAGACCGACGGCAACGGCCGCCGCCAACAGGGACACCTTCAGAAATTTGTTCATCAGTTTCTCCAAACTCCAAATACCGCTCTCGGTTCCATCGTGAAATGAGAGGTTTATCGTGATAAGCGCCTTATACTAACGCCGTGATCGCAGGTAACAAAAGCGTGAGACCGCAAAAATGATAAAAAGTGCCATTTATCTGGTGAGCCTCTGTTTAATGCTCACCGGTTGCGAGCAAAGCTCCCAACCCAACCAGCAAATGACCCTCGCCAGCACGGGTCTGCTAACCGCAGATCTCTCCAGTGATGGCAAGCAAGCCATCGTCTCCAGCATCAGCCAGGGCATCATCGTCTGGGATCTGGAACAGAACCGTCAACGCTGGCGCTGGAAGCAATCCGACTCGGCGGATGATCTGGTATTCATTACCCGCTTTTCCGAAGGCAACAGCCATGCCGTCACCGCCACCCCCGACACCTTTGCAACCTGGCGGCTGAGCGACGGGCAATCACAAGGCTACTACTCACTTCCTGAATCCAGGCTGAGGGACATCGCGCTCTCTGCCGACGGTCGTTATGTGCTGATCGGGCGGGAAGATGGCAAAGCTGAGTGGCTCGATACCCGAAGCGGTCGTCGCCTGCAGTTTCTGGGGCACACCGAGCAGGTCAATACGGTGGATCTCTCCGCCAACGGTCGCTACGCCCTGACCGGCGGCAACGACTATAGCGCCTATCTGTGGGATACCCGTAGCGGGCAGGTGATCTGGCGCTTCAACCATGGTGGCCGGGTGATCATGGCCAGACTGGAGCCGAGCGGCCGCTACGCCTTCACCGCCGACAGCAGCCGGGCCAGCATCTGGGATCTGAAAACCGGCAAGGAGGTGAGTCAGCTGCAATATGATCACCGCTTCGAGGTCTACACCAGCGCCCGCTTTGCCAACGATGGCAAGTGGCTCATCACTGGCGCCCCTTCCCGTCAGCTCTCCCTGTGGCAAGTGAGCGATGGTGCCCTGCTGCAGAGCTGGCGCGTCTCGCCGCAACCCAAGGTGAAACCGCCCAGCGCAGTGGTCTACGGCGTCGCTTTGCGCGACAATAGCCACCTTGTCAGTGCCAGCTCCAGTGGTCTGGCCGAAATCTGGACAATCAAGTAAGGACCCGAAGGCCCATGAGTCAGCAACTTAACGATCGCATCGAAACCCTGGAAACCCGTCTCGCCTATGCGGAATACACCATAGAGCAGCTCAACGACGAGGTGACCACCCAGGGCCGTGAACTCGATCGGCTCAAATACCAGATCCAGCTGCTGATCGACAAACTGCAAAGCGTACAGCCCAGCCAGATTGCCAGCATGGCCGAAGAGACCCCGCCGCCGCACTACTAAGCCGGCACTATCTCTGGTCAGGCAACATGGCTGGCACAGCTGTCAGCCAATAAAAAACCCGCGATAATCGCGGGTTTTTTATCATCGGCATGGCCGTGATCAGTGGTGATGGCCCTTGCCACCACAACCGCCGCCACCACAGCAGCCGCCGTGACCATGGTCGTCACCGTGGTCGTGGCCATGATCGTGACCGTGGCCAGCACCGCCGCAGCAACCGCCCTGGCCGTGACCCTCATCATGGTCGTGACCATGACCGCCACAGCAGCCGCCGTGATCGTGGTCATGACCGTGATCGTGGCCGCAACCACCGGCACCGTGAACGTGGCCATGGGCCAGCTCTTCGGCAGTGGCAGCACGCACGTCCTTGATCTCGACCTTGAAGCCCAGAGTCACACCAGCCAGCGGATGGTTGCCATCCACTTTGACGAACTCTTCGGACACTTCAACCACGGTCACCGGACGGTGGCCATCGTCGGTTTCAGCCACAAAAGTATCCCCTTCGGAGACTTCCATGCCGTCGAACAGCTCGCCCGGTACTTCTTGTACCAGTGTCTCGTCATATTCGCCGTAGGCCTGGCTCGGTGCCAGAGTCACTTCGAAGGCTTCACCTACCGCGCGACCTTCCAGCTCGGCTTCCAGGCCTGAGACCAGGTAACGGGTGCCGTGCAGATAGACCAGCGGCTCTTTGCCGACAGTGCTGTCGATGACTTCACCGTGCTCGTCGGTGACTGTGTATTCCAGCGTAACCACGCTCAGAGGAGCTACTTTCATGTCAGGATCCTGCGGATAGAAAAAAACGGGCTCAGAATACCCTAAAAAGCGGGCCGCGCATATGCCGTGCGGCGCCACGGAGTGACGAAAAAAACGGCAACAGCGTCAGCGAGGAGACCCGCATTCCACCCGCCGTTGCCTTATCAGGGGCGAAACACCCCGATCACCTCTTCCGCCTCGCGAGTCTGCTTGTCGACCTCGGCAGGCGTTTGTACCTGGGTATCGCCACAGGCGACGCAGGTCACCTTCTCGACTCCATGCTCCAGATACAGCATCATGTTGTCCAACTTGCCGCACGCCGGGCAAACTGCACCGGCAATGAAGCGTTTTTTACGTCTGGTTTCCATATTTGTTACCTCCAGGCAGCATCATATCAGGGTTTTTACATGCATCACGCCATCGAGTATCACCATTTTTCCTGCCAGGGCCTGCACGCCGGCAACCGCAAACGAACTCCGGTCGGGCAGCTGTTGAGGATCACCCGGGGCGCTGCGCTGCTGAGACTGGGCCAACATGAGCTATTGCTGCCGGCAGGCTGCAGCTTCTGGCTCTGCGCCGATGCCCTCGCGGCCTTCAGCCCCCTCAGCGGTTGCGAGTACGATCAGCTGAGCGTCTCTTTGCGCGTGGCTCAGCCGCAGCAGGCTGGTTGGCTACAAGCCACTCCACTGCTCAATGCCCTGCTCGACTCGCTGGCCCGGTGGCAACGTCCGAAAGAGTGGCAAGGGGCCTACGGTCAGCGACTGCAGGTGATCCTGGATGAGCTGCAACAGTGCGCCATCAGCCAGCAGGGTCACGGTGAGCTGCAAGCCTGCTGGCAAGCGCTGGCCAATGGCCAAACGGAGTCTCTGCAACTGTGGGCACAACAAGCCGATGCGCCGGTGGAAGGGAGTGAATTGCAACAACAGTGGCAACTGCTGCAGGCGCTCAGATTGCTCAAGGGCGGCAGCAAACCAGCACAGGTGGCCAGCAAGCTGGGTTATGCCGATGAGACCGCATTGCAAGCGGCCTGCCAGCAATGGGGCGTTGGCGAGGATGGCGATCAATAACCGGACGCCGATGTGAGTGTGCCAACGAAATTGGCTGAATGAGTCCAGTTTTTTGCCAGATGGTCGTTAACAAGGAAGGGCCATTCCCCCCGTAATCCTTTATGCTAGAGGCCTGAAGTGACTGCCAACGTTTCGACCAACAGGACATCTGCCATGACGAGCAAAGCCAATCAATCCCAGGGCATGTTGCTGTTTCACCTTTCAGCCAAACAATCCTTTGCCATCGGTACCCTCAAGGTGAAGGAGATAGTGCCCTACACCCAGCTGACGGCAATGCCGCACTCGCACCCGACCGTGTTGGGGGCCGCCAATATGCGCGGCTCCACCATTCCGGTGATCGACATGGCGATGGCGGTAGGCTATCGCCCCATCAGCAAGGAGGAGATGCCCCACTGCTTCATCATCATTACCGACTGCCGCCGCACTCTGGTAGGCTTTCTGGTGCGAGGCATCGACAAGATCACCGAGTGCAACTGGCGCGATATCGAATCGCCCCCCGCCTCCCTCGGCCACAATGTCTTCGTAACCGGTGTGACCCGGGTCAATGACCAGCTGATCCAGCTGCTGGATGTGGAGCTGATCCTCTCCCGGGTCTATCCGGATGATCCGAGCCACCTCTATCCGGTGCTGACCGATGTGCAGCGGGAGCGGATCAAGCCGATGCGGATCCTGCTGGTCGATGACTCCTCGGTCGCTCGCCGTCAGCTGATGGCCGCCCTCGACTACATCAATATCCCCTATGAGGTCTGCACCAATGGCAAGGATGCACTGACCCTGATGCAGGCGCGGGCAAGCCAGAAGACCCCGATCGACATTCTGGTGAGCGATATCGAGATGCCGGGGCTCGATGGCTATGAGCTGGCCTTCGAGGTGCAGAGCGACAGCAAACTGGCGGGTGCCTACATCATCCTGCACACCTCACTCTCCAGCGAGATCAGTGTGGAGCGGGCCCATCAGGTGGGAGCCCATGAGGCGCTGACCAAGTTCGAAGCCAACGAGCTTATCCAGGCCATGCTGCGCGGTGCCGAACATCACGATCGCCTGCTGAAATAAGCCAATGACTGGCGGGAGGAACACTCCTCCCGCCCTCCTTATCTTCGACCCAGATCGACTGACCCCATGCTGACCGAGAGCCACTTCCACGCCCCCTGGTGGGCACGCAATCCTCATCTGCAGACCATATTGCCCAAATGGCTGCGCCGCACCCCAGCCCGTTTTGTGGCGGAGCGGTTTGAACTGCAGGATGGGGACTTTGTCGACCTCGCCTGGAGCGGGGAAGTCAGCCTTGATGAACGGCCGCTGATAGTGGTGTTTCACGGGCTGGAGGGGAGCATTCACTCCCACTATGCCAAGGGATTGTTCGCCCATCTGCAGCAAGAGGGTAGAGAGGCCGTGCTGATGCACTTTCGAGGTTGCAGCGGCGAGCCCAATCGCCATCTGCAAGCCTATCACTCCGGCGCCATCGGTGATTCACAGGAGCTGATTGCCGAGCTGAGCCAGCGCTTCCCGGGCAAACCGCTGATCGCCATCGGCTTTTCACTGGGTGGCAATATGCTGGTCAATCTGCTGGCTCGGGGCTGTCCTGTGGCATTGAAAGCGGCGGTGGTGGTCTCGGCCCCGCTGCAATTGGCGAGCTGCGCCGAGCGGGTCAATCAGGGCTTCTCGAAGGTCTATCAGAACTATCTGCTGCGCACCATGCGCCGCAATTTGCTCAGCAAAATCAGCCAGCAGCAGAAAGCGAGTGAACGCTGGCAACCTCGACAAGTGGAGCAGATTGCCACCCTGCGCGATTTTGACGAGCTGGTCACCGCCCCCCTGCACGGCTTTCACAGCGCCAGCCACTACTACCAGAGCTGCTCGGGGCTACCACTGCTGGGCCAGATCCCCATCCCCACCCTGATCCTGCACGCCGCCGACGATCCCTTTATGTCACACGCTGTCATTCCCCGGCCGGAGCAACTCTCGCCCACGGTGCGCTATGAGCTGAGCCGCCGTGGCGGCCATGTCGGTTTTCTGCACGGCACGCCCTGGCGGCCACGATTTTGGCTGGATGAGCGGATCAGTCGCTGGATTGCCGAGCAGAATTACTCTGCAACACAGAACTGATTACGCCCTAGCTCCTTGGCCCGATAGAGCGCCTGATCGGCACGCTCCAGCAACTGGCTTGCACTTTCACCGGGCTGTAGCGTGCCAATCCCCTGGCTCACCGTCACCCAAGAGGCGACATCGGACGCCAGATGTTCCAGCTGCAGGCTGGCCAGGCCATCTTGCAGCCGCTGTGCAACACTGGACGCAGTCTGACGGTCGGTATTGGGCAGCAGCAGCACAAACTCCTCCCCGCCATAGCGGGCCACCAGATCAGATGGCGTGCGTACCGCACGGTTGAGCGCTTGTGCCACCTCCTTGAGGCACATATCCCCCACCTGATGGCCATAGTGGTCGTTAAAGCACTTGAAATAGTCCACATCGATCAGGATGAGCGAGAGCGGGGCGCCGTTTTGCTGGCTATGGGCCAACGCGCGCTCCAACTCGATATTGAAATGCCGCCGGTTGGCGACACCGGTCAGAGGATCTTGCTTGGCGAGCTGATCAAGTTGGCGAAGCAGCGTCAGATTTTCATGCTCCCGCACGATCGCCAGCTCAAACCAGCGGTGCAGCATGCGGCGGCCAACCTCCAGCACCACCAGACCACAACCCAATCCCAACATGTATAACTGCGGAAAATCTACCCGCAGGTAAAGCTCATTCCATATCCCTAACAGCAATGAGCCGAACACGTATCCATAAAATACCTTCCACGAAGGATAGAAAGCGATCATCGCGGCTAACAGGTTGAGGCGCATGATACCGTTGGAAAAGCTGAGTCCACCTCGCAGCTCGACCTGTCCCAACGTATAAAGATGAACAGCCCACACACAGCCCCAGACCAGGGTGACCAGAGAGGCAGCCCTCAGCCAGGCCCTGTCATTGAGATAATCGCAGAACAGTCCGATAACAGGCAGCAGCAACAGCGCCACCATGACAAAGCCCAACTCACTCTGAAAACGCCATGGAAGAGAGCTGTCACTGGCCAGACCGGCCTGTCGATAGACTTCGTAGCGTATTGCAAGAAACAACACCATCAGCCATTGCAGTAACCAGAACCACACCATGCCGCGACTAATCGCGCGGCGACTGGCCTGAGCCAAATGCTCCACCAGGGTTATTGGCGCGCTGCGTTGCGCTTCAGACAACATCTCTCAGACTCCGGTGAAAAGGTAAAAAGTGATTGCATTCGCGGGATTCAACACAACAATAGCCTGACGATCACCTCTTTTGCTGTGAGACCTTTAAATGATCATTCCCTGGCAAGAACTGGACGGCGACACCCTGACCAACCTGATCGAACACTTTGTGCTGCAGGAAGGTACCGAGTATGGGGAGCAGGATGTGCCGCTTGGCGTCAAAGTGGACGCGGTAAGAGAGCAATTACAGCAAGGCAAGGCAGTCATCGTCTATAGCGAGCTGCACGAATCGGTGAATATCGTGATGAAAGACCGCTTCATCGAGCAGTCTTGACCCAACCGCAATCCGGACCTTATAACGGAATTCCCAAGGAAGAGAGAATCCCATGTCGGCCAAGCACCCCATTATTGCCGTTACCGGTTCGTCCGGTGCCGGCACCTCCACCTCCACCAACGCCTTTCGCTCCATGTTCCATCAACTGGGATATACCGCGGCTGTGGTGGAAGGTGACAGTTTTCACCGCTACACCCGACCGGAAATGGATGTGGCGATCCGCAAGGCGCGCGAACAGGGGCGCCACATCAGCTATTTTGGCCCTGAGGCCAATGACTTCGGGCTGCTGGAGAGCTTTTTCCAGGGCTATGGCCAGGATGGCAATGGCCAGTATCGCCGCTATCTGCACAGCTTTGACGAGGCGGTGCCCTTCAACCAGATGCCCGGTACCTTCACCCCCTGGCAGCATCTGCCCAGCAATACCGATCTGCTGTTTTATGAAGGGCTGCACGGCGGTGTGGTCACCGAGGATCACAATGTGGCGCGCCACGTGGATTTTCTGATAGGCGTAGTGCCCATCGTCAACCTGGAGTGGATCCAGAAGCTGATCCGCGATACCTCGGAGCGAGGGCATTCCCGCGAGGCAGTGACCGACTCCATCGTTCGCTCCATGGATGACTACATCAACTTCATCACCCCGCAGTTCTCGCGCACCCATATCAACTTCCAGCGAGTACCGACGGTGGACACCTCCAACCCCTTCAGTGCCAAGGTGATCCCGAGTCTGGACGAGAGTATGCTGGTGATCCGGTTTCGCGGCATCAAGCAGGTGGATTTCCCCTACCTGCTGTCGATGATCGATGGCTCATTCATGTCGCGGATGAACACCATAGTGGTGCCGGGCGGCAAGATGGGCTTTGCGATGGAGCTGATCCTGCGCCCGCTTATCCAGCAATTGATCGAAACCGGCAAAATAACCTGATTCAAAGGAGTTCACGATGCGGCTTGCTTATCTCTCTGTGGCACTGCTCGCCCTGCTTGGCGGTTGCAGCAGCGGGCCGGCGGCACCCACGCTGGAGTCCGGCACCATGCTGGTTCGCCCGATGGGCAACTGGACCTATGGTGCAACCCCGCGCTACGCCTTGGCCGAGCAGTATCAATTTGCCGGTGAACTGGCGGAAGGGTGGTTGGAGCCAATGCAGCAGGCGGTAAGCCGGGAGCTCAATGGCAAGGGGTGGCAGAGTGCACCGCTTGACGAGGCGGATCTGTGGGTCGCCATCGGCGTCGCGGGCGGCAAGGATATGAGTGACGGCGAGATTTTTGCCCGCCTTGGCATGACGCCCGGGGTATATGCCTCAGCCAACCAGCGCAAAGGGTCGCTGGCCATCGTGCTGCTCGATCGCAAAACCCAGAAAGCGGTCTGGAGCAGCATCATCCAGCTGACCAGCGATGTGAGCATTGCAGACAGCCAGCGTCAGGCACTCAGTCAGCAGCTCGCGGCCGAGCTGCTTCATAGCGTCCCAACCAATTAACAGTTAATGCTGGCTTATTGAAAAGGGATG
>NZ_LYSQ01000025.1:0-85752 GCF_001728955.1 Aeromonas sp. DNP9
GTGGCGTTTGTCTGCTTTCGACTGTTTACACAATCGCAGGCTGACGAAAGAGTTGGTTGCGGGGGCCGGATTTGAACCGACGACCTTCGGGTTATGAGCCCGACGAGCTACCGAGCTGCTCCACCCCGCGTCCGAATTGTCACCCTCAAGCCGAGCAGTAGCTTGGTGGTGTTTGTCTGCTTTCGACTGTTTACACAATCGCAAGCTGACGAAAAGTTGGTTGCGGGGGCCGGATTTGAACCGACGACCTTCGGGTTATGAGCCCGACGAGCTACCGAGCTGCTCCACCCCGCGTCCGAATTTTTCTCGAAGTGGCCGAGCAGTAGCCATTTCGATTTCTCCTTTCCTACCAACCGGTTATACCGGTTTGACTGGTCAGGATCTCAGATGGTTGCGGGGGCCAGATTTGAACTGACGACCTTCGGGTTATGAGCCCGACGAGCTACCGGGCTGCTCCACCCCGCGTCTGAGGTCGCCAATAATAGGCGCCAGCGCACAGATTGCAAGTAAATATCTCAAAAAAAGTTTATTCGTAGATTAATCGGACAAATAGTGCGGTCATTAGCAGCATCATGCTGTTTTTTCAGGCAATCGAGTCCTTGCCAGGCATCCGGCACTACACTCAATAAGGTGAACACTCCTCATTTTGGGTAGGTAGAATATGCGCATCTCCGCCGGTCACTGCCGTCAGTTGGGGGCCACACCCGACAGTAACGGCGTCAACTTCGCGATCTGGGCACGCCTCGCCAGCCGGGTCGAACTGCTGCTCTTCGCAAGCGCAGACGATGCGACCCCCGAGGTGATCCCCCTCTCCCCGCGCCTAAACCGCACCGCCTACTACTGGCATATCCATGTGGAGGGGATCTCGGTCGGGCAACGTTACGCCTATCGCATTCAGGGCCCGTGGCGCCCATATGGCGGCACCCGCTTCGATGCCGAGAAGGTGTTGCTCGACCCTTACGGCCGCAGCATTGAGCTTGGCGCCAATTACGATCGATGGGCGGCGGCCCGTCCAGGCAGCAATCTGGCTTGTTGCGCCAAGAACAAGGTGGTTGATACTCGCTACTACGACTGGGAAGGAGACAAACTGCCCGCTCACTCCCTCTCCCGCTCGGTGATCTACGAGCTGCATCTGGGGGGCTTTACCAAGTCCCCGAGCTCCGGGGTCGATCCGGCGCTGCGTGGCACCTATCTCGGGCTGATTGAGAAGATCCCCTATCTGCAATCTCTCGGCGTCACCGCCGTGGAGCTGCTGCCGGTGTTCCAGTTCGATCCTCAGGATGCGCCCAAAGGACTCTCCAACTACTGGGGTTACAGCCCCATGTCCTTTTTCGCTCCGCACGCCCAATACGCCTGCGGCGATGATCCATTGACCGAATTTCGCGACATGGTCAAGGCGCTGCACAAGGCCAATATCGAGGTGATCCTGGACGTGGTTTACAACCACACCGCCGAAGGGGGAGATGATGGCCCCACCTTCTCGTTTCGCGGCATCGACAACGAGGCCTACTACATCCTCGACAACAACCAGAAGGACACCAACTATTCGGGCTGCGGCAACACCTTCAACGGCGCCCATCCGGTGGTGCTGCGGATGATCATGGACAGCCTCCACTTCTGGCGTCAGGAGATGCACGTTGATGGCTTCCGCTTCGATCTGGCTGCCATTCTGTCGCGGGATGAATCGGGTCAGCCGCAGGCCAATGCGCCGACCCTGCGCACCATAGATACCGACCCCAACATCGCCGACATCAAGCTGATTGCCGAAGCCTGGGACGCGGGGGGACTCTATCAGGTGGGGTCACTGGCCGGCGCCCGCTGGCGTGAGTGGAACGGCCAGTTCCGGGATGATGTGCGCCGCTTTCTGCGCGGGGATGACAACAGCGTCACCGCCTTTGTCGAGCGGCTCTGCGGCAGTCCCGACATCTACCACTATCACCACGCTGATCCCGAGAAAAGCATCAACTTCGTTACCTGCCACGACGGTTTTACCCTGTGGGACTGGGCCAGTTACAACAGCAAGCACAACGAGGCCAACGGGGAGGAGAACCGTGACGGCTGCGATCACAACTTCAGCTGGAACCACGGCCATGAAGGGGTAACGGAAGATCCCCAGATCAACGCCCTGCGGATGCGCCAGGCCAAAAACATGATGGTGGCGACCCTGCTCTCGGTGGGCTCCCCCATGCTGCTGATGGGAGACGAGCTGCTGCGCACCCAGCGGGGCAACAACAACGGCTACTGTCAGGACAATGCCACCTGCTGGATGAACTGGCTGCCCAATGCCCGCAGTCAGGAGATGTTCCGCTTTATGAAGGAGCTGATCCAATACCGCAAACACCTGTTCCAGCGCCCGGAGCAGGAGAGCATGCCGCTGTCGCTCACCGAGATCCTGCGCCACAGCGAGATCTGCTGGCACGGAATCAACGCCGGGCAACCGGATTTCAGCCCCCACTCCCACGCCATCGCCATGTCGGCGCTGTCGAGCGAGACCAAGCTGGCGCTCTATGTGCTGTTCAACGCCTACTGGGAACCCCTCACCTTTAACCTGCCGAGCCCCCCCAAGGGGGTCGGCGGCTACTGGCGGCGGATCCTCGATACCGCCCTCCCCTCGCCGCAGGATATCTGCACCTTCGGCATGCCGCTGGAGGGGCTGACCCGGGAGTATCTCGCCCAGCCGCGCAGCAGTTGCCTCTTTATCTGCGGGGCCGACGACTTCTATTGATCGATTGCTGTGAATTGATAGCAGCGATACCTGCAAGCCAGATATGTAAAAGCCCCGAGTGTTGGCTCGGGGCTTTCTCTTTTCAGCACCAGTGTCAGATCAGCTGGTGCAACACGCTGGTAGCGGCGATCTGGGCGATCAGCAGGCCACACAGGGAGGTGGAGACCACCACTGGCGCGGTATCACGCTGCAAGTAGAGCGGGCTGAACCAGAGCAGCAGAGAGGCCACCAGCAGCGCTGCCTGGGTCACCACCGCCGGGATCAGGGCATCGAGATTGGCCTCACCCCCTTGCCAGCCCACCAGCACTGCCAGCCAGACAAGGCTGGCCATCGCCCCCACCAGACCGGCCAGCGGCAACAGGGTGTTGAATGCCTTGAGACGATGGCGGGCCCGCAGCAGCATCAGGTGGGCAAAGGCCGCCCCCAGCATCGCCATCTGCAGCAGACCGCTCACCCAGCCCTGCAGTTGCAGCAGCCCGAAACCATAGACAGCGAGCGGCAACGCCGGTAGCCAGAGCAGTGTCGAGGGGACTGAACGCTTGCCCTCCAGCCGTGACTGGGCCAGCGACAAACCGACCCCGAGCACCAGTGCTACACCACCACTCCAGATAAGCCAGCTGGCCGCCTTGGCCTCCACCGCCAGCATCAGAGAGAGTGCGGTAATGACCCAGATGGAGAAGAGCTGCTGACTGATGCGCGAGCGCTGGCCGGGGCAGATATCACCGCGCCACAGCACGATACCGAGGGCGATCAGGGCGCCAAGCGCCATCAATCCGGTGAGGGGAAAGAGCCAAAAAGGGAGTTGGACGAACACGACGCCTCCAGCAGTAAAGATTCGAGGTGCGCCACCGAGGCGCCAGAGAGGGGCGAGTATACCCAAACCGGCGGATATCCCCAATCGCGACAAACAATCGTGGGCAAACAATCCGGGGCAATTTGCCGCCAGCAAGGCTCACCTTGAAGTGCACCCTGCTGGCAGCCATGCTCATAGTGACGAGATGCAGCGCTGGCGTTAGCCCTGACCACGGGCCAGCGCCACCACCCGGGCAAACATCTGGCGGATCACCGGCGGAATATGCTCGGCGCCGAGCCGCTCCGCCTCTTCCACCACCGCCAGCGCCATTCCCGGCTTGCTGCGGTGATGAATAGCCTTATTGATAATGTGACTGGCGCTCCACATGGCGCGCCCGCCCACCCCGGCCTCGCGGCGAAACACAGCTTCAAAACCGTTGTGATAGAGGTAGTGCTCGATGTCGGCGGCAGGGAGCTGGGTCAGTCGGTCCCGCTCCCGCTCTCCCTTGAGCTGGCCCCGGGCCGAGGTGGCATACTTGAGCCCCGCCTCGTCGCCATCGGTCAGCAGGTGCCACTCGATGCCAAAATCTCGCGCCACCTTGATGAGCGGCGACTGGCCGCACTGGGCAAACTCGATGATCCGCACCCCTTCGGCCCGCAGACTGTAACCGCAGATCTGCGCAAGCTCGGAGAGCAGCCAGATCTCGGTCTCCCCCTCCACCAGCAGCCAGCAACGGGCAAACAGCGACATGGGGCGGTTGATCCGCACGTGGAAGGCGATCTTGCGCAGATCGTCGCTGCTGTAACGCTCGCCCCCCAGCTGGTGACAGAGGATATCCTGCTGACGGCGCACCAGCCGCCGCACCTGATTGAGCGGCAGGGAAGAGAGCAAGTCCCCCGAGTTGGTGGTGAGCAGCTTCTGACCCGGCAGTTGTTCCAGCAGCCCCCACGCCAGCGCCAGCATGGTCGGGTGCAGCCGGCTCTCAGGATCCTCCAGGATCATGATGGGACGGGCCCCCTCCTCCAGCTCCCGGTTGCCCCGCGCTTGCAGCAGGGTAGCCGCCATCCCCGCCATCGCCAGCTGCAGCGCGCGGTTATCGGCGCGGCGCAGCAGGGTATGCAGGTTGCCCGGATTGCGCAATGTCATGGGGCGATTGATGATGTCACGCTGACTGCGCGGCTTGTTCTTGATGGGGGCCAGGGCGTTGAAGTAGTGATCCATCAGCTGGCGCACCGCCTGCAGCGCCTCTTTGAGCTCCGGCTCGCCGATCCGCTGGGGTTCGTCGATCAGCTTGTCCGCCAGCTCGCTCAAGCGATGTTCGGAGAGATCTCCCCACTGCAATGTCTCCACCCCGTTGCGAGCGGTACGGGCGTCCCGCAGCCGGAACACAGGGTTCATGGTGATGAGCAGGCAGACCAGCTCGTGGGTATTGGCGATGGGCAAGCTCTTGCCTACCCCGTCGAGAAAGTCGTGAATGGTGAGCACAGAGCCATCCGCCTGCAGCTCGGCGCTGGCGCGATAGTGAATGCGGTGGAATTTGTCCTTGTGCAGCACCCAGGAGGGGCAAAGACGGGCCAGCCGACGGGAGTGCTGACACATCTGGGGTCTGTGCTCACTGAAGGTGAGCACCAGTTGCAGGTGGCGCGCTGGGGCCAATTCGGGATCTTCCGGTTGGTGAAAATCCTCGGCGGTGAACTGATAGGGCTCGGCATCCTGCCCCAGCAGACACCAGAGGGCGCGCAGCAGGCTTGATTTGCCCCAGGTATTTTCACCAATCAGCACCGTTGTCTGATCGAGCCCGAGCGACAGGCGATTTATACCGCGAAAACCTTTGACTTCAATACGTTCCAGAAACATCCAGCCATGTCCACATCATTGTGATGGGGCAATAGTGGCAAAGTTACCGGAAAAATCCTATCGCAGGCGGGGCTTTTTCAACGTGAACTGTGAGGCACTGCAGGTTCGGGAGGGGTCACAACAGCGGTGCGATCTTGCGGGGCATTCCAGTGGCTGAACCAGAGATGACGGGTACGGATTTGACGTTTGCGATAATTCAATGGGCATTCCTTTCAATGGATAAGTGGTAGAGAGTACACATCTTTTGCCCAAAGTCTCAGGGTTATCTGTGACGGGAAGATGACAATTGCGCCCGCCACTGCCCCGGCGTCAAACCAAACGCCTCGCGAAAACGATTGCCGAAATGGGCCTGGGAAGAGAAGCCACACTGACTGGCGATGCTGGCCAGCGGCTCGGGGCCAGCCAACAGCTGCTTGGCCCGTTTGAGCCGCAGCCCAAGCAGATAACGATGGGGCGGGCAGCCGAGACTCTGGCCGAACATGCGGGCAAAGTGATACTCGCTCAGCCCCGCCTGCTGGGCCAGCTCTGCCAGCGTGACCGAATCGGCCAGATGGGCCTGCAGATACTCCTGCACCCGCTTGATCACCACGGGCGCCAGCCCGCCGCGCAGAGGCGGCAGACCGGGAGCCTCCTCGGTGTGGTGGCGGTAGGCGTGGAGGATCAACATCCAGGCGCCGTGTGAAAGCGCCAGCCGATCGACCCCGTGCTGCCACTGCAGTTGCATCAGCTGGCGCTGCACCAGCTCGGCCGCCTGCGGATCGTCGATAAAGGTCTTGTCCACCAGTTGCAGGTGGCGCCCCTCCTTGTCACACACCTCCTCGGCGATACGGGTGAGATGAGCCGGGGTGAAGTAGAGATGAAAGAAGCGAAACTCTTCGCGCACCAGCCACTCGGATCTGTGGTGATCCGGCATGATGCACACCTTGCCGGTGCCGCCGTGGCCACCCGGCCCATCGAGTCGCTCGGTCTGCTCGCCTCCTTGCAGATAGACGCTCAGGGTGTGGTGGCCCGGCTTGTGATAGCGGGTCTGATCGTAGCAGTTGCGCCAGCTGGCGACGCCAAGCCCCGGCTCCAGCCAGCAGGAGTCCTCCAGCCGGGCGCCGGTGCTGACCAGTGCGTCGAATACCCCTGCTGTTTTCATTCGCCCCTGCCACCTGTTCCGGTTATGTGTACGGGTTATCCCGCTGCCATCCATCTTACCGACCGCGCCCGCAGATGACAGCGCAGGGCGATGAAAAACCGCAAGATGGTGCAATCCAGCCATCAGGGCTCGCCCCATAGTGGGTCATCTCTCCCTGACTCACCGGAACTGTGATGAATCTGATGCTCTATCTTGCCACCGTGCTTATCTGGGGCAGCACCTGGATTGCCATCGCCTGGCAACTTGGCCCCATCCCCATCGAGGTGTCGGTGCTCTACCGCTTCCTGCTGGCAGCAGTTGCGCTGTTTGCCCTGCTCGCCGCCAGCGGCCGCTTTCCACGCCTCCCCTGGCACGGCCAGCGTTACGCAGCACTGCTCGGTGCCCTGCTCTTTTCCACCAACTTTCTCTGCTTCTACCACGCCACCCGTTATATCCCGAGCGGCATGTCGGCAGTGATCTTCGCCAGTGCCAGCATCTTCAACGGCATCAACCTCTGGCTGTTCGAGCGCAAGCGCCCCACCCTGCGCTGGTTGCAAGGCTCCTTGCTGGGGCTCTTTGGCACCCTGCTGCTGTTCTGGCCGGTGCTGGCGGATGCGCAACTGGGTGCAAACGGCTGGAAGGGGTTGCTGCTCGCCTGCGGCGGCACCCTCTGCTTTTCGCTCGGCAATCTGGTCTCGGCCCGGGGCCAACGCCACGGCTACCACGTACTGCAACTGGTGCCCTGGGGCATGGTTTACGGCGTGGTGCTGTTGCTGGGCTGGGTCATATTGCTCGGGCAGCAACTGGTGGTGCCGACCGATGGCCACTATCTGGCGGCCATGGTCTACCTCGCCCTTTTTGGCTCGGTGATCGCCTTTAACGCCTACCTGACGCTGGTGGGGCGCATCGGTGCCAGCAAGGCCTCCTACGCCACCGTGCTCTTTCCGTTGGTGGCGCTTACCCTCTCCACCTTTTATGAAGGCTTTGTCTGGCAGCCAGTCTCGGTGGCCGGAGTGGTGATCAGCCTGATCGGCAATCTGGTGATCTTCGCGCCGCCCTTAAGTGAATGGCGCATTCGACCGGCCAAGGCAGCAAACGACCCTTGCTCCTGAACCAGTCAGCCCCTAAGGTAGCGCTCAATCTGTGACGATCCTGATGGCGATAAACAAGGGGGCGAGATGTTACTGGAAGGGCTGGAGACGCTGAGCCTGCTGGCAAGTGAAAGAACGATGGCCAAGGTGGCCAGTCGCCTCTATATCAGCCAGTCGGCGGTAAGCAAGCGGATTGCCCAGCTGGAGCTGCGCCTTGGCAAGAAGCTGATCGAGCCGGAGGGGCGCCAGATCCGGCTCACCCCGCAGGCGCAGGAGCTGCTGGAGCGAGTGGCCCCGAGTCTGGCAGAGATGAAGGGGGTGCTTGCCGATAGTCAGGATCTGGCGGATCAGAGTCCCCTCCCCATCGCTTGCTCCGAAACCCTGCTGGCGGGTTATCTCGCCCACTTTGTGCGCGACTATCTGGAGCGCGATCCCCACCTTGCCCTCTCTACCCACCACACCCCGGTCATTCTGGCGCGGGTGCGCAGCGGTGATGCCCTGCTCGGCATCTGCGCCGGTCGGCTCCCTCCCGGCCATGGCCTCGGCGCCGATCTGCTACTGGAAGAGCCCTTCTATCTGGTTGGCGAGGCGCAGCAGATCCTGCCGCCAGCCAGCGCAGAAAGCAGGCGCAAGATCCTCACCATGGATCTGGAGAACCCCTCCAACCGCTACCTGCGCGAACCGCTGGCTGATTTGGGGCTGGAGCCCGCCATGGAGCTCGACTCCTATCTTGCGCTCATCGAACTGGCCAAGGCAGGCATTGGCCCTGTGCTGCTCCCCGCTGGCCTGCTGGGGCTGGTGGGAGAACAGGGGGAGATGGCCCGCCCACTGCCCGGGCTAGGCCGCCCCCTGCATCTGGTCTACCGGCCAAACAGCCTCAAGCGAGAGCGGATCGCCAGGCTGGTGAGCGCCCTGCAACAACACTTTCGCCACCGCAGCGACACGCCGCGCTAGCCATGTAAAACACCAGATATGACAACGGGACCCTTGGGCCCCGTAAACATCCGATTTGTCGCACACTCGCCGCGGCTCAGATCCAGGCAAACAGCTCGGGATACTGGCTCCAGACCAGCTTGGCAGACATCAGCAAGGAGACGGTCACCAACAGCGGCTTGATAAGCTTCACCCCTTTTTTCAGCACCATCTTGGAGCCAAAGCGGGCGCCGATAAACTGCCCCAGCGCCATGCAAAAACCGACACTCCACACCACCTTGCCACCAAGAGCAAAGAACAGCAGGGAGGCAATATTCGAGGTGAAGTTGAGCAGCTTGGTATGGGCGGTGGCGCGCGCCATGCCAAAACCCGCCAGCGCCACGAAACCGATGGCAAAAAACGAACCTGTGCCCGGCCCGAAAAACCCGTCATAAAAACCGACACCGCCCCCCACCAGCAGCGCAAACAGCATGGGAGTCAGACGGCGGGAACTCTCGGCATCGCTTACCCGCGGCGAGAAGTAGAAGTAGCAGGCAAAGGCCATCAGCAGGAAAGGGAGCAGGCGCTCGAGAATGGCAGCGTCTATGGTCTGCACCGCCAGCGTGCCGATAGCCGCACCGATAAAGGTGCAGATCACCGCAGGCCAGATCATGGCCCACTCCAGCAACCCCTTGCGAGCATAGAACCAGGTGGCGGAGAAGGAGCCGAAACTGCTCTGCAGCTTGTTGGTGCCGAGCACCAGCGCAGGCGGCATGCCGGTGGCGAGCAACGCTGGCACCGTCAGCAAGCCGCCGCCACCGGCGATGGCATCGATAAAACCGGCGACAAGCGCCACACCGAACAGGGCAAACAGGGTAACCAGTTCCAATTCCATCCATAGACCTCACGAGAGTGGGTTGCCCGAAGGGGTTGGGCAACCGGAGATAACGAAAACGACGTTGTGCAGGGGCTGCACAGGCTGTCCGCTATCCTAGCGGGCCACTGACCATGAATCTAACGAAACAGTGGCAGCCAATTGATTCCTGATTTTCATTGATGTGAGTTGCCACGCCCCGGCCCCCTCAGAGGGCCCCGTTAGCAAGCCGGTGAAGCGACGTTCGCTTCCTTGATGGCCGCCAGCGCCTCACAGAGATGATCCTCATCGGCACTGGGGAAACGGCTGACCCGACCGGCCATGTAGCGGCTGCTGAACAAGTTGAACCAGTGCTGCAGTGCCTGCCCCGCCTTGAGCTCTCCCGCCACTTCCAGCACGCAGGCCGCCACTTCGGCGGTGCAGAGGTGCTCATCGCAGTTGGCGACCCGCATACCGTAGGTGGAGAGCGTATCGGGTTTGATGGCGAGCACCGGATAACCGTCCAGATAGGGGCTCTTGTTGAACATCTTGCGCGCCTCTGGCCAAGTGCCATCAAGCAGGATAAAGAGCGGTTTTTTACCCGGTGCCAGCGTCACCTCGCCGGTCAGGCGGGCAGGCGCCTTCTCGCAAGCGGGAAAGACTACATAGGGCTGCCAGGCGGGATCGGCCAGCAGGGCCAGCAGCTCGGGATGGGGTTGGGTGCGCGACCAGAGAAACGCCCAGGTGGTATCCGGCAACACATCGGCGATCAGGCGACCGGTGTTGGAGGGCTTCATCGGCTCGCTGTCATACATCAGCAGGCAAAAACCGGCCTCAGCTTTGAGCTCGGGGCGCCACTCGCAGGCACACCAGTCCTCGCGCAGCTGACAGGCCGGACAGCGAGCCAGGGTGCCGCCACGGGCAAGAAACGGTCGGGTAGAGATACTCTTGCGCCAGGCCCGCAGGCGGTTGACGGCGTGATCAGGAACAGGCTTCATCTAGGTTCACAACTGGAGTCAAAACAGGAACGGCAGCGGTGCCAACATGTCACGCCGCCATAGGGCGCGATAACAGGGGGGCTGCCGGAAAAGGGCAAGATTGTACCCAGTTACGCGCTGGCGGAACAGCAATCCCTGCCCCTTTCGCCAGACGCAGTGCCAACCTCTCTTGTCTTACGACTCCTGACAGCTGCGCAGCAGCTCCAGCAACAGGCTGCCATCGCGCAGTGCCTTGTGCACCTGCACCGAGGTGGGCTTGGTGGGATCTTCGTAGAAGTGGGTGGATTCAATCTGCAGCCGCACCAGATATTCGGCGGGCAACTGGCTGGCCAGCGACTGGTGCAGCATGGGGAACAGCAGCCGATCGGCACGGGTGATTTCCCCCCCCAGCAGCAGCTTGCCCGGATTGAGCAGGCAGATGAGATTGGAGAGCACCTTGGAGAGACGACCCGCCGCCTGATGGAGAATATCCTGACAGAGGCTGTTGCCCGCCAGCGCCAGCTCGCACAGCTCGCGGATGGTGACGCTCTCGGGCAAGTCGTGCTCCTGCATCCGCTCGCGCAGATCCCGGTATTGCGCCTCCAGCGCCTGATTGGTCACCAGGGTGCAGGCACAGCCAAAGCCGCCGCAGTAGCAGCGCTGGCCATAGGGTTCGAGCTGCAGGTGGCTGAGATCCCCGAGCAGCGCATTCTCGCTCTCGATGAGCTGACCATTGACCACCATGCCGACCCCAATGTCGTTGTGGACAAACACCAGCACCGCATCGGCGCAATTTTTGGCGGCTCCCCACTCCCGCTCGGCCTGGATCCAGGTGCGCACGTCACCGCTCACCAGCACAGGTACCGAGAACGCCTGTTGCAGAGTCGGGCCAAGGGGCCAGTTGCGCAGATCGTAGAAGGGAAAGTGCTTGACCATGCCGGAGTGGCGCTCCACCTGACCCGGCAGGCAGAGGGCGATGCAGGCCAGACTGAGGGACTTTCTCGGCAAAAACACCTTGATGGCATGCACCAGACTGCCCAGCAGATCGGCGCGCTCCTCCTCGGTAAAGAGGTGGCGCTGGCGGGCCAGCGAACGGCCGGAAAAGTCAAACAGCGCCATATCCACGTAGCCACGGCCAAGACGCATGGAGAGAAACTGGAAGCGGCGCTCGTTGATGCGCAGCAAGGTCTGACGACGGCCGCGCCCCACTGAACTTTCACCACAGGTGACCACCAGACCCCCATCGAGCAGTTCCCTGGTGATCTTGGTGATACTGGCAGGCGAGAGGCCGGTCAGGCGGGAGAGATCGGTGCGCGACAGCTCCTTGTGCTCTTCCAGGCTGGCATAGACCAGGCCGTAGTTGAGCTGCCGGATCAAATCGATACTACCTTTCACGATCTCATTCATAGGGTATGGGGCAAAGGCTGAAAAAAAGAGGCTGGCAATTTTCACACATTATTGGTCAATCCCCAAATAAAGTGCGGCCTGAACCGGGGGTCAGGCCGCATCTTGTGGTGGCCGTCACGGACCATTACAAGATCAATAACGGAATTGCGATACCAGTTTGCGCAATTTGTCGCCGGTACTGGCCAGATCGCGGGTGGTGCTGTTGGATTCCACCGCCGCGCTGGTCAGCTCGCTGACAATCTGCTGAATGGCCACCAGGTTCTTGTTGATCTCCTCCGATACCGCGTGCTGCTCCTCGGCGGCGGTGGCGATCTGGATGTTCATGTCGTTGATGGTACTGACCGCCATCACCATGCTGTCGAGGGAGCTGGCGATATGGCTCGCCTCTTGCACCGTCTCCTGGCTGCGATCCTCGCTCGCCTGCATCACCTCCACCGCCTGCTTCACCCCGCCCTGCAGACGTTGCAGCATCTCGTTGATCTCCTTGGTGCTCTGTTGGGTACGACCGGCCAGCGAACGCACTTCGTCCGCTACCACCGCAAAGCCCCGTCCCTGCTCACCGGCACGGGCCGCCTCAATGGCAGCGTTCAGCGCCAGCAGGTTGGTCTGCTCGGCAATGCCGCGAATAACCTCCACCACCGAGCCAATCTTGGCGGTCTCTTGCGCCAATTGCTCGATAACGCCGGAGGCGGTATGCACCTCCCCCACCAGCCGGTTGATACTGTTGATGGCCCCGCTCACCACGCCCCGGGCGGCGTCCGACTCACGGGCCGCATCGCTGGTTGCTGTCGCGGCATTGGAGGCACTGGCAGCCACCTCCTGCGCGGTGGAGCTCATTTCGGTCACAGCTGTGACCACCTGATCGGTCTCGCGACTGTGACCCTGCATCTGATGGTCATAGTGCTCGCTCAGATGGTGCAGCTTGTCGACCGCGCTAAAGAGGTGGTTGCTGGTCTCGCCCACCTGACTCACCACCGACTGGATCCGCTCGACAAAGCGGTTGAAAGCGCTGGCCAACTGGCCAATCTCGTCCTGACTCTGCACCTTGAGACGCTGGGTCAGATCCCCGTCACCGTTGGCAATATCGTTCAATGCCAGCACCGCATCTGCCAGCGGCTTGGTAACCCGGTTGCCCACAATGACGGTCGCCGCCAGAGTGATACCGAGGATCAACAGGATCACCAGCACACTGCTCTGCAGCGACTCGTGCATGTTGCTCTCGCGCTCTGCTCGCAAGGCCGCCAGCTCGTTGTCGATATCATCGATATAAAAACCGGTGCCAATGGCCCACTGGTATTTGTCCAGCACCAGAGTAAAGGCCAGCTTGGGAGCATCGCGCCCGATGGAGGGCTTGGCCGTCCAGTATTCGGTAAAACCATCCCCCTGACGGGCCGACTTGAGGATCTCCTGGATCAGCAACTTGCCCTTGGCATCCTTGTCGTTCCAGCGGTTTTTCCCCTCCAGCTCGGTACGCACCGGCAGCAGTATGGTGTTGCCCTCGAAGTCATAGACAAAAAAGTAGCCGTCACTGCTGTAACGCAGCGGCCTGAGCAACTCTTTGACCTTTTGACGATTTTCCGGAGAATCAGGCAGCGCATAAACGGCATCGACGGCGGTTTTGGCCATCATGATGTAACTGCTGAGCAGCGCTTTACGCTCCTTGATGGCATTTTCCCTCGCCACCACCAGATCAGACTCCAGATCGCGCTTGGAGACCATGTAGTTACTGAGATTGACCACCAGGGCCATCAACAGTACGGGGACTGCGCCCAGTAACAGGATTTTCTGCTTTAGCGTCATCTTTCACATCCTTGCAGCTGTTTTTATTGGAATTCCTTGCTTACTCATCAGTATAGGTGCTGGCAGGGCGAGCCCAGCTTTCGTTACAATTCCCTTAAACAAATCGGCCAGAACGTGAAAATCATGAATCTTTGTCCTTGCGGCTCAACCCTTTCTCTCGAATTGTGCTGTGGCTCACGTCACAGTGGCGCTGTGGCTGACACCCCGGAACAGCTGATGCGCTCTCGCTACAGCGCTTTTGTGCTCGGTCTGGGGGAGTATCTGGTCCATAGCTGGCACCCGGCCCACCTTGGCGGTCTCACCGCCGAAGAGCTTTCACGCATCGACACCCGCTGGGATGGTCTCGAGATCATCGCCAGCCAGGGCGGTCCGGAGGATGAAACCGGGATGGTGGAGTTTAAAGCCTGGTTTCTGGAGGGGGATGAGCGTCACTGCCTCCATGAGCGTTCCCGCTTCGTGCGTTATCAGGGCCGCTGGGTCTACACCGAGGGAGAGCAGGATCCGGCCCCCCTCAAAACCGGCCGCAACGATCCCTGCCCCTGTGGCAGTGGCAAAAAGCACAAGAAGTGCTGCGGCTGACGCATCACACCCCCACCAGACTCGTCAAACAGTGACAAGGGGCATCCGATGCCCCTTTTTTGTGCCTGTTATTCGCCACCAGCCCACAAACCGATGCGATAACAAGCGTGACAAATGTCACATAATGCTCATTAACGCGCGAGCAAATGAGCGTTTGCGAGCGCAAATTTGGCCCATATCAAACATTTCCACTCAGAAGTAGGCCACACTGGCCTCATCTGGAAGAGATGAGACGGGCAACAATGAAAAGAATAACTACACAAGTCGTCATCATAGGCGGCGGTGCCACAGGGGCCGGCATCATGCGCGATTGCGCACTGCGCGGCATCGACTGCATCCTGCTCGAGCGCGATGATATCGCCGCCGGCACCACCGGCCGCAACCACGGCCTGCTCCACTCCGGTGCCCGCTACGCGGTGACGGATCAGGAGTCCGCCCGCGAATGCATCCAGGAAAACCGCATCCTCAAGCGGATTGCCAGCCACTGTGTCGAGGACACGGGCGGCCTCTTCCTCACCCTGCCGGAAGATGACATCAATTTCCAAACCACCTTTATGGATGCCTGCGCCCTGGCCGGTATCGAAACTCGCCAACTTGATCCCGGTGAAGCCCTGCGCATGGAGCCCAACGCCAACCCGGCGATGATCGGCGCCATCCATGTGCCGGATGGCACGGTCGATCCGTTCCGCCTCGCCGCCGCCAACGTGCTGGACGCGAAAGAGCACGGCGCCCGCATTTTCACCCACTGCAAGGTGCTGGGGCTGCTGCGCACGCAAGATCGGGTACACGGGGTCAAGGCCATCAACACCCGCACCGGCGAAGCGTTCGAGGTGGAGTGTCAGGAGGTGATCAACGCCGCCGGCATCTGGGGCCAGCAAATTTGCGAGTACGCCGATCTCGGCATCCGCATGTTCCCGGCCAAGGGCTCCCTGCTCATCATGGATTACCGCATCAACCAGCTGGTGCTCAACCGCGCCCGCAAACCGGCGGATGCGGACATTCTGGTGCCGGGCGATACCATCTCCCTCATCGGCACTACGTCGAGTCGCATCGATTACAACAAGATTGACCAGCTCACCGTCGAACCCGAAGAGGTCGAAGTGTTGCTGCGCGAGGGGATCAAGCTCGCTCCCATCATGGCCCGCACCCGCCTGCTGCGCGCCTACGCCGGGGTGCGCCCGCTGGTAGCGGTGGACGGTGACGACACCGGCCGCAACATCAGCCGCGGTATCGTGCTGCTGGATCACGCCGAGCGTGACGGCCTCAAGGGCTTCAACACCATCACCGGCGGCAAGCTGATGACCTACCGCCTGATGGCGGAGTGGGCCACCGATCTGCTGGCCAAGAAACTCGGCAACAGCAAGCCCTGCCAGACCGCTGAACTGAGCCTGCCCGGCTCACGGGATCCGGAAAAGGTCTCCGCCCCCGGTCTCTCGGTGCCGGTCGAAGGCTCAGCCCAATACCGCCACGGCGAGCGGGTCATCGCCTTCTTCCGTGACAATCCCAAGGCCAACGCCCTGATCTGCGAGTGCGAAATGGTCACCGCGGGTGAAATCGAATACGCCCTGCGCGAGCTGGATGTGGACAACCTCATCGATCTGCGCCGCCGCACCCGTCTGGGGATGGGGCCCTGTCAGGGCGAGCTGTGTGCCTACCGCGCCGCCGGCCTGATGCAGGAGTATGGCAAGGCTGACGGTCGTCAGGCCT
This sequence comes from Aeromonas sp. DNP9, assembly GCF_001728955.1. Lineage (NCBI taxonomy): Bacteria > Pseudomonadati > Pseudomonadota > Gammaproteobacteria > Aeromonadales > Aeromonadaceae > Aeromonas > Aeromonas sp. DNP9. The sequence goes on from NZ_LYSQ01000025.1 coordinate 15,822, forward strand.
GCGTCATGTTGCGCCAGTTCCTCGAGGAGCGTTACAAGGGGACCCGCCCCGTCCTGTGGGGTGATGCCCTGCGCGAGGCCGAGTTCACCTACTGGATCTACGAAGGGCTGTTTGGCCTGGGGGAATGGACGGCGCCACAGCTGGTCGCCGATACCCCACGCGACCCAACCAGCGAGACCACTCACAAGGAGAGCCGTCATGAAGTTTGACAATATCGTTATCGGCGGTGGCATGGCGGGACTCTCGGCTGCCCTGCGGCTGGTGGAGGCAGGCCAGAAGACCCTGCTGATGGCCTCAGGCCAGAGCGCGCTGCACTTCTCCTCCGGCTCGGTCGACCTGCTAGAGAGCGAGGGGGATCCCCGCGCCGCCCTGCCCGCCTTTATGGCGGCCCATCCGGATCACCCCTACAGCAAAGTCGGAATGCAGAATATCGAGGCGAGTCTGGCCGATCTGCAGCGCCACTGCGCCGCGCAGGGGCTGCCGCTGATGCGCAACGAAACCAATCACCAGCGCCTGACCCCCATCGGTACCCTCAAGCGCACCTGGCTCTCCCCCGATACTTGTGCCTGCGTGACCGATGCGCCGATCCCGGACGTACTGCTGCTGGCCACCCTCGAGGGCTTTCGCGACTTTCATCCGGCACTGGCGGCCGCCAATCTGGCGACCCATCCGCGCTTTTCCCACTGCCGTATTCTGACCGGCGAAATCCGTCTGCCCCAACTGGCCGAATTCAGCCACAACCCCCACGAGTTTCGCTCAGCCGATATCGCGCGCCTGTGTGACAAGCATCATCTGGTGGCCGATCTGGCCCGCGAGATCAGCCGCATGGTGCAGGAGAGCGGCGTGCCCGACTGCCGCCATATCGTGCTACCCGCCTGCCTGTCGCTGGGGCTGGTTGGCCCGCGTCTGGCGGAGCTGGAGCAACGTACCGGCTGCACCATCAAGGAGGTGGCGACCATGCCGCCATCGCTGATCGGGATGCGGATGCAGGAGGCGCTCAAGCGCCGCTTCATGGCCCTTGGCGGCACCTTCCTCACCAGCGAGCGGGTGCTGGGCGCCCGTTACGAGGGCGATCGGGTGGTCGGCGTACACACCCAGAATGGCGATGACCAGCTGTTTGAAGCCGACAACTTCGTGCTCGCCTCCGGCAGCTTCTTCAGCCGCGGGCTGGAGTCCCGTCTGCGCGGCATTCGCGAACCCATCTTCGATGCCGATGTGCTGAGTCTGGAGGAGCGCGACGCCTGGGCCGGTCGCCGCCTGTTCGACCACCACCCCTTTATGGGCTTCGGGGTCAAGACCGACGACAAGCTCAGAGTGCTGCGCGGTGGCAAGCCGCTCGCCAACCTCTACGGCGCAGGCAGCGTGCTGGCGCACTATGACCCCATTAAAGAAGGTTCCGGCTCCGGCGTGGCAGTTGCCACCGGCTGGCAAGCCGCTGGCCATATTCTGGGCGCCGCCCAATGATTACTTCGTCCCATATCCCGTGCCTTCACACCCTACGGGAGGAGAACTGACATGCTACTGGATCATGCCAACCAAACTTTCGATCAGTGCATCAAATGCACCGTCTGTACCGCCTACTGTCCGGTGGCCAAGGCCAACCCCGCCTACCCCGGCCCCAAACAGGCGGGCCCGGATGGGGAGCGGCTGCGGATCAAGAGCCCGGAGCTGTTTGACAGCGCCCTCAAGCACTGCACCAACTGCAAGCGCTGCGAAGTAGCCTGCCCGAGCGGGGTGCGCATCGGCGACATCATCGCCAAGGCCAAGCACCAGTATAGCGGCTTCAAACCGGGGATCCGCGAGTTCGTGCTCTCACACACCGATCTGATGGGCAGCATGTCTACCCTGATGGCGCCGGTGGTCAACTTCACCACCGGCCTCAAACCGATGAAGCTGGTGCTGGACAAGGCGCTGGGGGTCTCCTCCCACCGCGACCTGCCCAAATACTCCCAGGGTACCTTCCGCGGCTGGTACAAGAAGCAGAAAGAGACTCAGGCCCGTTATGAGCGCCAGATAGCCTATTTCCACGGCTGCTACGTCAACTACAACCACCCGCAACTCGGCAAGGAGCTGGTGCAGGTGCTCAACGCCATGAATATCGGCGTGCAGCTGCTGGAGCGGGAGAAGTGCTGCGGTGTGCCGCTGATTGCCAACGGCTTCATGGACAAGGCCAAGCAGCAGGCGGCCTTCAACATCAAGCAGATGGAGAACTCCCTGCTCGGCAACGAGATGCCGCTCTTGGCCACCTCTTCCACCTGCGGCTTTACCCTGCGCGATGAATACCCCCACCTGCTGGAGCAGGACAACCACAAGGTGCGGGATCGCATCTCGCTGGTGACCCGCTTCCTGTGGAACGAGTTCTACAAGGGCAACCAACCGGCGATGAAACCGCTCAATCTGCACATCGCCTACCACACCCCCTGCCACATGGAGAAGATGGGGGGCGTCATCTACACCCTCGAATTGCTGCGCGCCATTCCCGGGGTCAAGGTGACGGTATTGGAGTCCCAGTGCTGCGGGATCGCTGGCACCTACGGCTTCAAGTCGGAGAACTACCAGACCAGCCAGACCATCGGCGAGGGGCTATTTGATCAAATCAACCGCCTCTCCCCCGATCTGGTGATCACCGATTGCGAAACCTGCAAATGGCAGATCGAGATGAGCACGGCGTTTCGCTGCGAACATCCCATCCACCTGCTGGCCCAGGCGCTGGCCTGAATCCCCTCGGCCCTTGCGGCCGCATAAAAACAATCCACGCAGAGATAAACAAAGAGCCGGCAATTGCCGGCTCTTCTTTTTTACGCTTCACACACGCTATCAGGGGTGCTGGATGATCAGGCTATGTTGATCTTCCAGCATGCTCTGCAGGATATCGTGGGACGAGGTGCTGGTGAGATTCCAGCTGGTCAGGTCCACATCCTTCAGGGTGATCTGCTGGGTCACATGACCATCCCCGGCTGGCGAAACCGAGAGATTCACATCGCTCAGGCCATTGCTCCCCGTGGTCACCGAGGCTGAGAGATGCTTGAGCAGATCATCGACACCATTGCCAGTGACCCCTTGCAGCATGTCAGCCAGATCGATCTTGTCCCCTTGCTCCGGATGGAAGTCGGTGATGGTATCGATGGCGGGCAGCCCCTGACTCCCCTCATCCCCGTTTTGCCAAACGAAGAGATCGCTGCCAGCCCCGCCGGTGAGAATGTCGTTGCCATGGCCCCCCAGCAGACGGTCATCGCCGGAGGCGCCAAACAGCCAATCCCCCTGATCGGAACCGACCAGCTCATGACCACTCTGGCCGTGCACCGTAATGGTCTCAAGGGGCGTGCTGACGGTTGAGCCGCCGACACTCGACTCGGCACTGATCCCCAGCACATGGTCACCGTCGCCAAAACCGCTGAAGTAGAGCGGAACCAAGTGATCGGCCGGGATCAGCCAGTCGCCATTGCCATCGGCATGACCGACGCTCTGACCATGCTCATCCTGCACCTGCGCCCCATTCAGGCCGCTGATGCGGATGGAGAGCTCACCGGTGGCCGGATTGACCACGCTGGCGTTGATGCCAAGGGGAATAACGGCCCCCTGCAAGGCATGGAACGCATGCTGATCCACCGTCAGACTCGGCATATCCGGCTCGGGAGTGACAGTGATGGTCACCTGATCGGTGTCGCTCAGCGGGCCACCCGCACCAGTGTTGCCCTGATCGGAGGTAGTGACGGTCAGGGTATCCTCTCCCCAGAAATCTTTGGCCGGTTCATAGTGCAGGTTGCTTGCCAGCAACTGGTTGAGATCGGCCAGCGACCCCACCAGAGTGATCTCGCTGGTACCCGCCCCCTGCACCATCACTGCACCGGTTGCACCCAGCAAGGTCAGTACACCATGTTCGACCCGCAGCACCATGGAGACAGGCGCACTGCCTGCATCCACATCCTTCACGCTGACACCGGATAGCGACAGAGAACCATCCTCTTTGACCGTCATGCTGCCAGGCAGCTGATTGACCGGGGCATCATTGACCGGCTGCACCTCGATGGGCAGCACATCGGTATCGCTGAGTGCCCCGCCAATACCCGTGTTCCCCTGATCGTTGGTGACCATGGTCAGGGCGTCATTGCCGTAGAAATCACTGTTGCCCTGATAGGTCACCCCACCAGAGAGCAAGGCATTGAGATCGGCCAGCGTGCCGGTCAGCACCAGCGAACCGGTGCCGTTGCCGACCACCGTCACACCGCTGCCAGCAGGCAGCGTCAGGGTGCCATGCTCCACCGACAGGGTGATCTTGATGGGGCTGTTGCCTGCATCCACATCTTTCACCTGCAAACCGTGGATGACAAAAGGCTGATCTTCCTGCGCGACCTGAGGGGTCGTTGGCAATATGTTGATTGGCGCATCGTTGACCGGGCTTACATCCACATGGATGGTGCCATTGACCTCGGGGCCAAGGGTGTCGTTGTCGAGGCTCTGGGCGGTGATCTTGAGATCCAGTGCACCGTTGGCATCATTGGTCACCAGCTCGACCGTACCCAGCTTGCCGCCCTCGGTAGTGACCTGCCAGCGACCGCCACCCAGATCAACAACCGTCCCCGCCACGCCATTTGGCAAGCGGATCTCGGCGCCATCAGGCACCCCTTCTATGGTGACCCGCACCTGCTCGGGCTTGTTCTCATGCACATTACCCGCACTGCCGCCGGTTGGCTGGGTATCCCGGGTCTCCAGCCCCAGATCCAGAGTGATCACATCCCCTTCGGTACCGCTCGCCTGACCCTGAATGTCGGCGATAAGGGCATCCCCCACCGGATTGACGGTGACGGTAAAGCTGCCACTGGTTTCGAGCGGAATGGTGAGCCCCTTGTCGAGAGTAAAGGCGCTCAGCGACAGCTCCACGGTGCCGCTGAAATCAGCTGGCGGGATCAGGGTCAGCTTGGAGAAATTGGTCCCCACCGGGATCTGCCAGACGCCGCCGCCATTGTTGACCGCCGGAGCCGACAGGGTGAAGCCATCCGGTACCCCCTTGATCTGCAATGCGACGATCTGCTCCGAGCCATCGTTATCGATTAGGGTTGCGCCAAATCCGGCAAAATTGGCCGTGCCATCTTCGCTCCCCGTGACGCTGTGCACCGAAAGCTGGGCCGGATCGTTGACCGGCTTGATCTCAAATTCTGCATGCCCGTTCCAGCTGGCTTGCGCCGTGCCGGTGGTAGCGGTATCGAGAATATCGACCTGGATATCGAGCGGCACCTTGCCGCTAAAGTGCTCTTTGGGCACAAACACCAGATCTTTAAGCGCCGCCACATCGTTGACCACCAGGGTGGTCAGTTGCTGGTTGCCGACCAGGAAATAGCCGAATTTGGGATCGACGGTGATGGTCACCGCCTTCACCGTCTCGAGACCACCGTCAGCCACACTCGGGCTGATATCAGCCAGTTTGACCGACAAGTCGAGGTGAATGTGGGTGTCTTCCAGATTGTCCGGCTGACCATCCCCATTCACATCCTTGACCTGCAGCGTCAGCTCGGGCTGACCATCCTGGCCACCGTTGATATCCACTTCCGGAGTAATGGAGAGAGTGACTTGCTTCTCGACCAGCTTGGTATCGCCGCTCACCGTATCAGTGTTGACCAACCGCACATTGAAACGCAGGCTGTCACCGGCATAATCCGTCGGCAGGGTCAGGGTCAACTTGTCGAGATCACCGAGGCCGCCAGGCAGCTTGATCAGATACTCGCCATTGACGAAGTCATAGGTCAGCCCTTGTACATTCACCCCTGCTGGCAGGCCGGTAATCACGATGCTGAGCTCGTCGTCAGCAATGTCTGCAGTCCCTAGGGTTACCATGCTCTTGAGCTGGGTGCCGAAGTTGACGCGATGATCTTCCACCCCGGTGATAGGGCTGACGTTGTCGAAATCGACGTCGGCCGCAATTTGCCCAGAGTTGGTCGAGCCACTGAACTCGGCGTGGACGGTCAGCTCCCGATACACTGGCGCGCTGACATCACCCTCGCTGTTGTCACCCAGATCGATCACTTTGGCACTGACCTTGAATGTGACGGTACCACCAGGATAACCATCGGGAGCGTGTAAAGAATAATTGCCTAGCGCACTACTCGGCACAGTCCAGTTGCCCATGCCATCGTTGATCCCCCCCACCACCACGAAGCCGGGTGGCAGATCGCTAATGACCAGATAGTCGATGACTTCATCGCTGGTCGGATCCCTGTCATCGAACACGAAGACGCCATTCAAGGGAATATCCTGCCCATGGTGGCTCTCAAGCGGGCCGCCGGTCTGCACCAGCTTGCCATCGGACTCCACCACCGCCTGGATATCGACATGCAGCTGACCATCAATCACCTTGTTAGCCACTACACTGGAGTCCACATCCCGCTGAGTCACGGTGACATGGCTCTGGATGGTGGTATCCCTGTCACTATCTTCCGGTGCTTTGACCAACAGCTGGCCGCCGTTTAACAGGCTCTGCAGATCTGTGTCACTCAAGTCCACCGTACCGCTATTCACGGTCAGCTGGGTCTCGACCCCGCCCACCCGGATCCAGATCTCGTAACCGGGCTCGATACCGGAAAGACTGAGGTGCGTCACCTTCTCGGCGTCGTCAGTGAGGGTCGGATGCCAATCCAGCACGGTGAACTGATCTTCCAAGCCGTGGCTGGTCTTGCTGTAGTCGGTCGCATCGATCTCCGGCTCCACCTTGATATGCAGCGGTACCTCGAAGCTCTTGTGATCACCATCGTTCTCGGTCACCACCACCTTGGCGATCAGGTCCAAATCTTCTGTGCTGTTATGGGGCGGCTGGATCACCAGGTTGCCAAGATCCGACACATCGACCTGATAGGTCGGCTTGCCATGGGCGTCGAGTCCGGCAAAGGTGAGCGTCAACTCCTTGCCGCTGGCATCAAATACCCTGGCCCCTTCCGGCAGGCCACTCAGCACCAGGTTAAGGCTTTCCGAGGTATCTAGCGGGGTCTCCGCCAGTTCACCGGACACCAGCTTGAAGTTGAGCGGCGCCTGGCCATCTTCTGCCACCGTGATGCTGTAGCCTTTGCCAATACCTTCATGGGTCCAGTCGGTACCATTGAGGATAAAGTCCGGTCTATCAACCACCCCCACCAGATCCACATGGAGTGTCTGACTGGCGGTCTCTTTCTCGTTGACCACGGTATGGGTCTGGCCACTGGCATCGGTCAAGGTGGCCGTGTCCTTCACCACCCCCTTGATGGTCAGATCGAAATCGACGTTGCTGTTTTTCGGCGGTTGCAGCTTGAGTTCGCCAATCCGATCAAAAGGAACCTCATAGTAACCTGCGGCGTTCTGCGCCACGGCAACGTCCCCCAGCCACAAGATCGCGCCAGCAGGCAAGCCACTGATACGGACAAACATCTGCTCGGAGCCATCGAGTTTGTCACCCAGATGAGCGAGGGAGATCTTGCTGCCCAGATCGAGCTGGGTGTCTTCTTTGCCCTGAATGCCACGAATGGTCAGCTTGGCGTCATCTGCCACCGGATTGACGTTGATCACAAGCTCAATCTTGTCTCCCTGCGCCGTACCCTGGCCCGGAGCGATCGGGTTCTGCTCCGTGCTGATCGGGGTCACCGACAGCTTGATGTCACCGCTAAAATCCTTGGCCGGGACCACGGTCACCTTGTTGATGTCGCCACCAGCCACTGTATAGAGGCCGTTTGCCCCCGGGGTCAGCACCTTGCCGTTAAGAGTCAGAGTCCCCTGACCCGACTCCCAATTGATCTGGTAGGTCAGGGTCTCGGAGCCATCCGTATCGGTGAGGCTCGCCTGCACATTGAGGGCAATGCCGCTGCTGTCCTCGTTGGTGGTGTAGTGCTGGTGCGTGCTACCCGCATCCCACAGGGGTTTGTCGGCAATACCTTGCACCGTGATGTCCAGATTGCCGGTGAGCACCGGGGGCTTGCTCCCCTCGGTGACGCCCACCTGCAACTGCACCGGGAAGCGCAGCGGATTGCCTCCGTTGTTGTAGCTCGAGTAATCGTGGTTAGGCACGAAGGTGACACCGGTGAGCTGGAACTTGTCGTTGGTGTTGGCCACCGCCACCATGGCCGCAGGCGGCACCTCATACCAAGTCTTGCCACCCAGGGTGATGGTGGTCAGCGCGACACCGTTGAAATAGAAGGTTCCCTGGGCATTGGCAGGTGCCTGGATAAGCAGCTGCTCCACATGCTCGCCCCGATCGAAATCCCCCACATCCAGATTCATGGTGATGGGGATCCCCTGGCCAGGATCGGTTGCTCCGGCATCCTCCTGACCGGTGACTGCGCTCACGCTGAGCATGCCAGCCTCGTCCCGGATGGTCAGAGTCAGAACCCCATCATCGGTATCCCCGTCACCGTCCACCAGGTGGAACTCAATCTGCTGCACCAGCGTGGTGTTGCTGTGATCAATGCCCGACCTGGCAGTGAAGCTGTAGTTACCCTCGGCATTGATCACCAGGGTGCCGATGACTTGTCCTGTGCCATCTGTTACCGAGATGGTGGTATTACCACTAGCCGCGATGGGGTGCTCGGTGCCATTGATGGTGACCGATTTCACTACCGCATCGTCCGCCCCCTCTCTGGCAGTGGCCAGCAGATCGCCGGTCACTTTCACACCTTCATCCAGGATCTGGCTCGCATCCACGGCCACAGGCACATCATCCTGCACGCTCACATGACCAATCACTTCGGCACTGAGGTCTCCGTCACTGTCCTGCGCCTGTAACGGCAGCTGGATATCCAGCAGATCCTTGCCCTGAGCACTGTGATCAAGATTGCCGATAAGCTCGAAGGTGTAGCGACCGGAGACATCCAACGTCAGCTTGAAGATGAGCTTGCCTGCGCTGTCCTTGCCAAGATACACACCCGGCTGGCTATCGGCGCCAATGGTGACAACCTTGCCCCCCGACGTGAGGGTGTTGAGGGCGTTGAAGCGAGCCACATCCAGTTGCAGAGAAGCCACCCGGTCACTCCCGGCGGCGATCGTCACCTGACCGATGGCAACCTCTCCCGTGCCTGACGGGCTGGTGCCTCCATGCTGGCCATTGCCCCCGTTGAGATCCGACTCCTTAACGGTGACTCCCTCGATAGCGGTGATCACGGGATTGTCAGCATCGGTGATTACGGCTGTGGTACTGCCAGTGATCACGCTGCCATCGCTGTCGGTTACCTTGATTGGCAAGGTCAGGTTGAGTCTGTCATCCGCCCCGTGATCCAGGTTGGTATGCACCGTCACCTGATAACCTATCTCTGCGCTGGTGTGAGCGGCGATGCTGACGGGGACGGTCGGGATGGAGACCGTCATCACAACCAGACCGCCACTGGTCACCGCCTGGAAGGTGTGACCATCGGTGCCAACCGCTTTCCAGGTCAGGGTTTCGCCGTTATGGGTGATGGGCTTGCCGCTGGCATCCATGACCTGACCGGAGAGGGTCAGTCGCACATCGGTCACCGGATCCGAGTCAGCTTTGATGATTATTTTGCCGCTAGCCTGCTGGTCATCCACGGCCGAGTTGGCGCCATCGAAGCGCCCTTCATTGAGGGTTACATCGGTCAGGGTGAGGGTCGGTTTCTCCCCTTCCCCAATCTGGATATTGAGGGTGCCGCTGGTGCTGTCGTTGTTGCCGCCCGCCTTGTCGTAATCGTTGACGATCACCTTGATGGGGAGCTCGGTCACGGCGTTGGCGCCCTGATGGGTCCCCTGATAGAGGGTCACCTGATAGTCAAAACCGTTCTTGCCCGCCTGATCCAGCGTGCCAACCAGCCGCACCTCAAACACCTCGACGCGCTGGCCATCGACCACCACATAGCCCTTGAGCAGCTGACTACCCGGGATGGCGGGATCCCCATCAAGCAGCTCGTACTGCACCGGTTTACCCAATGCGGTCAGCGCAGGTTGTTCGCTGGCATCGGCAAAGGCCACCTCGACCACCCGATCCGACCCGGCTTGCACATCGAAGTGACCGGTTTGACTCAGGCTGTTGCTGCCGGTGAGGTCCCCCTCATCCAGGGTTACACCGGTGCCCGGAATAAAGCTCGGGGCCTTGCCATCCGCGATGGTGAGCGGCAGCGTGGTACCGATGCGATCGCCATCCTTATCGGCCAGGGTGACCGCCAACGGCAGGTTGAGGGATTCACTCCCCTTGTGATCCAGCTCGCCGCTCAGGGTGACCTTGGCGGTGACGCTCCAGTTGCCGTTGTTATCGACCAGGCTCAGCTCGGCGCGCAGCACCACCTGGCCACCGGCGGTTCCGACCAGCTGGCCGGTTGCGGGATCAACGGCGAAAGTGACCTGGTTACCGTGGCTGGTCAGTCCGGTCAGGGTGCTCTGGATAGCGGCGATATCAAAACCAAGAGAGTTGGGGTCAAGGGCATCGCTGCCGTGCGCGACCGAGAAACTCATGGTGCTGACGGCAGCCGTCTCCCCTTGCGCCATCTCGGTGATGGTGGTACCGGTCACGGCAGAGATGGTCGGATTGGCACCATCACCCACCGCCACGGTAATAGTGGAGGAGACCTTGTCACCATCGCTGTCGAGCAGGGTAAAGCCCGCCTTGAGCAGGCTGTCGGCACTGCCCTGATCCAGCGGTTGATGGAGGGTAAAGCTGTATTTGCCATCGTTGCCGAGGGTCAGCTCAAACACCAGCTTTCCATCTGGGGTACGCCCCTCGATAAGATGGTCAGCCACCGTGATAGTCACGGCCTGCTTGCCAGAGGTGAACCCTTGCAGCCCCGGCTGTTTGGCATCGAAAGTGATGCTGGCCAGCGGATCGCTGCCCGCTGTGATAGTCAGATCACCGTCAAGGGTCTGGCCCTGCTGCCAGTTGCTATCTTCGGTGAGCGTGAGGGAGACAGGATTAACCTGCGGCAAGGCACCATCAGTAATGGTGATATTGAGGGTGCCGAGATTGCTCTTGTCGCCGTCAAAATCTGAGCCCTGTACCTTCAGGCCAAGGTTGAGGCTGTTGGTCGCTTCCGGCTCGTCAAACACCCCGTTCAGCGAGACGTTGTATTTGCCATCCAGTCCGATGGTAACGGTGAGGATCGTCTTGCCCTGCCAATCCTTGACGATCAGCTGGTTGTCTTGAACCTCGTAACTCGTCGCCTTGCCCTGGCTGGTAAGCCCCGCCAGCGCCGGTTGGCTCGCCTCAAAGTTGAGGGAGACCAGACGATCGCTCCCCACCGTCACCGGCAGCTGACCATCGATGCTCTGGTTGCCACCTTCTTGCAGCTCGACCCCCTTGTGGATATCCAATGCAGGATCACTGCCGTCGTTGATGATCAGCGTCAGGTCAGCGCTGGTGCTGTCGCCATCGATCTCGTTGGCGCTCACCTGCAACCCAAGCGAGAGGCTGTCGCTACCCTGATGATCGAGCGGTCCGGTGAGGGTGACCACCACCCGCCCAGCCAGATCGCTGCCCTGCTGCTCTGCATTCAATTCTGCACGCAGCACCTCCACCCGTTGGCCACTGCCATCCAGGTAGTAACCCACCAGGGTGCGATCATCGGCAAATTCAAAGGTCAGCGGATGACCATCGCTGGCAAGACCCGAGCCGTTGAGGGTAGTCAGGGTGTTGCTCTGATTACTGAACACCAACGAATCCACCAGCAGAGGATCGGCGGTGTGTTTGACCACAAAGCTGTTCTCGCCCACCACGGCGGCGCCGTTGGTAAAGGCATCTTCAGTCAGAGGAATGGCCGGGATCTCGAAGCTGGGCGGATTGCTGTCCACCAGATTGATCACCAGCGGCGCCTTCACCAGATCACCGTCGGTATCGCGATATTCGAGGTTAAACGGCAGGCGCAACGCGTCCTGACCGTGATCCAGGCTCTGACTCCAGACGATGCGGTAGCTGCCGTCATTGTTGAGGGTCAGGGTGAAGACAGTCGACCCACCGGCACTAGCAGTCAGGGTCTGGCCATTAATGGAGTAGCCAAGCGGCACACCTTGGCTGACGAGCCCCAGCCCTTCCAATGCACTCTGGTCAGCGGCGAAGGTGACCTGCAGATTGCCATCGACGCCAGCACCGGTATTGAGGCTACCGGTCGCCGTGACAGGGCCATTGGCCAGCCCGGTTTCAGATAGCGTGAGCGTCTCGCTCTGGCCGATCAGAGGCGCACCGTCCAAGGCCGAATTACCCGCCAAATCGGTGACGCTGGCCCGCACTTCAAAGGATTGATTGATACCGGAGAGATCCAGGCCGCTCACCTGCCACCGGCCATCGGCTCCCACCAGTGCCGAGGTGGTCAACAGCGGCTGGCCATTACTGTCGACCAGAGTGATGGTGACGCTCTGACCCGCTTCCACATTGCTGGTGGAGCCGCTCAGGGTGGCACTGCTGTTGCCAAACAGGGCTGCGGTATCGAGATCATCGATATCGATGAAGGCCTGAGTATCGACATTGATAACGAGGGTATCGCTGGCGCGGTTGCCGGCAATATCCACGGAATTGACCTGAAACTGGTACTGGCCATCGGCCAGGGTCTGCGGCAGCTGATATTGCCAGTTACCGGCGGCATCCACCGTCAGGACGCTGAGCACGCTGCCGCCAAGGCTCAGGGTTACGATGGCGCCGGGCTCCCCCTTCCCTTGCAGCAGCGGGGTATTGTCGCGGGTCAGATCATCGATCTGGCTGGCGCCGGTGTCGCTCTCATCGGCGAGATCGAGGGTGATGGTGGTGATGGTATCGAGCAGAGTCTGTCCGGTGTCGCTGGCATTGTTGCCCGCCTGATCCTGGGTATTGGCCACAATCTGCAACGGGCCATCCACCAGCTTGCCGGTCACATCGCCAAAATTGGCTTCCCACACCAGGCCGGGCAGTACCACGGTCGTCACCGTCAGTGAATTTCCCGCCTGATCGATAAGGGTCACAGTGACTGGCTGGCCAACCTCCACATCATCCACCACACCACGAATGATGACGCCAGCCGCTTCATCGGCGTTGATGATGTTGTCGCTGGTTTGGGGCTCGGTGATGGTGATGGCGGCAAAGAAATCGCGCTCTTCAGAAAACAGCAGCTCATCGCCCACCGGTTGCACAGCATAATCGGTATCAAAACCGGCCTCGGCCAGGGTGGCATCATTGGTACGATCGACCACCACAAACCCACCCGAGCTGGAACCAGCCACACCACCGATATTGCCTGCAGCAGGCGCTGCGATACCGGCGGCGGTCTCCTGGAACAACTCGGTCGGATCGATACCCTGACGGATCGCCTCCTGCAACGAGGCCAGTTCCGGATCGGCAGGTTGTCCATCAGCAGCAGGCGTGACGGGCTCAGGTTTGGCGGCCGTTTCTTGCTCGCCAGCAGGATCACTGCCCGGCTCGGCTAGCTGAAAATTGCTCCCTTGAACGGATTGCAGGCGATCCCCCGGCTGCAGCGCCATCCCCACCTTTGCTCGCATGACAGATCCATCTGCACTGATGACAAACACGGAGCCCTCGAGTTGGGTGATCACCGTGGACTTTTCAATTTGCAACTCTGCCATACAACCTCCAGCAAAACCTTAACCACCAACATCAGTACCTACAGTGTACTTGTCTGTTCAATAATCATACCGCACCAGACTAAGTGGGTCTTTTCGCTATTTTCGACAATGATTGCCATAAAATGGCCGTAACTTACAAGATTGTGCATCTGACAGGCCCCTTTTAATAAAATGAGATTTGGATGAACCCAATTTCATCACCTTTATTAATAGGTCTATCAGACTTCACGTGACCATTTCTGTCGTTTGACGATAAATCCACTGCAGCTTCAATAAATGGATCATAATCCGAAGGTCAAAAGCTCACACCACGACACCGCAAATTTGCATATTCAGTCAATTATTAGCATAAGACATTGCCAGAATATGTGAACAATACGGCAGCAATCAGGATCAGCAGCAAAAAGTGCCAGTACGCAACTGCACCGTTCAAACTCCTGCCATCGAATGCTCGGCAGTTAACAAGAAGTTGAGTTTCCATAAAATTTAATCCAGATCTCATTTCAACGATCAATCCTGCGCCCCAATTGATCTGGCACAACTCTCCCGACGATAAATCATCATTAAATTTACCTATTTGTTAGGGTACGTCTCGAGCAATCAGGTATTGCGCGGTTTTATTCACCGTCAATCAGACCTCTGCCCACCCTGCCAAAAGGGGATGAAATCCACGCAACAAGATGGAATCGGGCAGATCGGAACATTTATCTGGGAGTGATAAACGTGGGTTCACAACACAGGCATACCAAACTGGGGCTCGCCGCCCTGCTGCTGACCAGCTGGCTTGGCGCCAGCGGCTGGGCACAGGCTGATGAAGCAATCACCAAGGGCAAGATCGAGGCGCGCAGCGAGCTGTTCGCCAAGGATCACGCAGATCAGTTCACCAGCTGGCAAGCCACCAGCGAGAGCCGCGAGCGCACCGATGCGCTGGCGGAAGATCCCAACATGGTGGTGCTGTGGGGCGGTTACCCCTTTGCCAAGGATTACAACAAGCCGCGCGGCCACTTCTATGCGCTGACCGACGTGCGCGAGACCCTGCGCACCGGCGCCCCCAAGACCGCCGAAGATGGCCCCCTGCCAATGGCCTGCTGGAGCTGCAAAGGCCCGGACGTGGCCCGCGTTATCGACGAGAAGGGTGAGGATGGCTACTTCAAGGGGATGTGGGCAAAAGGTGGGCCGGAAGTAGTCAACACCATCGGCTGCGCCGACTGCCACGACACTGCCTCGAAGGAGTTCAAGGAGGGCAAACCGGCCCTGCACCTCTCCCGTCCCTATGCCGATCGGGCCATGAGCGCCATCGGCAAGCCGTTCAAGGAGCAGGGGCGCTTTGATCAGCAGTCCCAGGTGTGCGGCCAGTGCCACGTGGAGTACTACTTCAGCGGCCCCACCAAGGCGGTCAAATTCCCCTGGGACAAGGGCACCACGGTTGAGCAGATGGAGGCCTACTATGACGAGCTGGGCTTCGCCGACTGGACTCATGCCCTCTCCAAAACCCCCATGCTGAAAGCCCAGCACCCCGAGTACGAAACCTGGCGCGCCGGCATTCACGGCCAGAACAACGTCGCCTGTGTCGATTGCCACATGCCCAAGGTGCAGAACGAGCAAGGCAAGGTCTACACCGATCATAAGGTGGGGAACCCATTCGATCGCTTCGACCAGACCTGCCGCAACTGCCACACCCAGAGCAAGGAGATGCTGCAAGGGATCGTCAAGCAGCGCAAAGAGGCGGTGATCGAAACCAAGCTGAAGGTCGAAAAGCAGCTGGTACACGCCCACTTTGAAGCCAAGGCGGCTTGGGATGCCGGCGCCACCGAGGCGCAGATGAAAGATATCCTGCAGGACATCCGTCACGCCCAGTGGCGCTGGGACTACGCCATCGCCTCCCACGGGGTGCAGATGCACGCCCCTGAAGTGGCCCTCAAGGTACTTGGTGGCGCGCTGGATAAAGCCGCTGACGCCCGTACCAAGCTGGCGCGTCTGTTGGCCAGCAAGGGGATCAGCCACGAAATCGCCATCCCCGACATCTCCACCAAGGAGAAAGCGCAAGCGGCCCTTGGCATGGATATGAAGCAGTTCAACAGCGACAAGGCCCAGTTCCTCAAGACCACGGTCCCCGCCTGGGATGCCGAGGCCAAAGCGGCCGGACGACTGGCACAGTAACGGCGCCTGCGGGTCCGGCGCCAAGTCGGACCCGCAGCGGATGGAGGCTTCCTATGGGTGATTTAACGATGGATTTCTTACGACTGATGCTGATGGCAGCCATGCTGCTCACCAGCCTGCAGGGTCAGGCGGCCGAGCCGGCAGCAGCCCCTGTTCCAGCTACACATGAGGTGGAATTTTTACGCAATCCCGACAAAGCCTGCACCGACTGTCACAAGGAGCAGAGCGAGGGAATGCACGGCAAGCATGGTCAGGCGACCAATCCCAACAACCTCAAACCGGTGACCTGCACCAACTGCCACGGCCAGCCCTCCCCCCAGCACAGGGAAGGGGTCAAGGATGTGATGCGCTTCAGCCACAGCCTGAAGGATAAAGAGAGCATCAAGCTTTATCCCATCAGCGAGCAGAACGGGGTCTGCATGAGCTGCCACGAGCCCAAAGAGCTTCGCGAGGCGCTCTGGGCCCACGATGTGCACGCTACCAAGCTCACCTGCACCAGCTGCCACCAGCTGCATCCGGTCAAGGAGCCCATGGTGGGGATCCCGGAAAAATCCCGCATCAAGCTCTGCGTCGACTGCCACAGCAAGCAGCATGAGGCCAGCAAGGCCCGGCAAGAGCAGTCCAAACCGACTAGCGGCAAGGAGGCATCATGAGCTGCTCTCGCCGTGACTTTATGGCGGGCATGGGCGCAGGGGCCCTTATCATGATGACGGGGACTGCTCGTGCCAACACCCGCTCCCTTGCCACCACCCTCGCCCACAGCCAGACCATCGACGGGATCCGCTATGGCATGATCCACGATGAGACGGCCTGTATCGGCTGCACCGCCTGTATGGATGCCTGCCGGGAAGTGAACAAAGTGCCGGAAGGGGTCTCGCGCCTCGAGATCATCCGCTCAGGCCCGGTCGGTGAATTTCCCGATGCCGAGTACCGCTTCTTTCGCAAGTCCTGCCAGCACTGCGACAACGCCCCCTGTGTGCACGTCTGCCCGACCGGCGCCTCCCATATCCGCAAGGAGGATGGCATCGTCGATGTGGAGCCGGATCTCTGCGTCGGCTGCATGTATTGCCTCGCCGCCTGCCCCTATCAGGTGCGCTTTATCAACCCTGTGACCAAGGTTGCCGACAAGTGCGACTTTTGCCGCAAGACCAACCTGGCGGCGGGCAAGGAGCCAGCGTGCGTGGAATCCTGCCCCACCAAGGCGCTGGTGTTCGGTAATCTGGATGATCCGGACAGCCCCATTGCCCAACGGCTGGTGAAGGAGACCACCTATCGCTACAAGCAGGCGCTCGGCACCTCGCCCAAGATGTACCGCGTGCCCAAAGGGGAGATAACGTCATGACGATGCAAGCGGCATTTCACTTCCCTTCCCTTGTCTGGGGATTTGTCCGATCGCCATCTACCGCAGTCACAGAAGGAGGAATGGCTCATGTTGCATGACGCATTTCACTTCCCTTCCCTCGTGTGGGACTGGCCCATCGCTATCTATCTCTTTCTGCTCGGCATCTCCGCCGGGGCCACCACCCTCTCGGTGCTGCTGCGCCGCAAGGGCGCCGGCAGCGAGAACGGCATCATCAAAGCGACCGCCATTCTGGCGCCAGCGAGCGTGATATTGGGGTTACTCATCCTCATCTTCCATCTGGCCCGCCCCTGGACCTTCTGGAAGCTGATGTTCCACTACCAGTTCGACTCCGTGATGTCGATGGGGGTCATGCTGTTTCAGCTCTATATGGCGGTGCTGTTCGCCTGGCTGGCGGTGGTGTTTCGCACCGAGATCGAGACAATGCGCAGCCGGTTGCTGAAAGAGAAGTTCGCTTTTGTGGATGGGTTGATTGGCTTGCTCGCCCGCATCGAACGGCTGCTGGCGCCGCTCTTGCTGCTGCTTGCCGTGCTGCTGGGGGCCTACACCGGCTTTCTGCTCTCGGCACTCAAGACCTATCCGCTCTTGAACAACCCGGTGCTGCCGGTGCTGTTTCTGGTCTCGGGCATCAGCTCCGGCATCGCCTCCACCATCTTGCTGGCGGTGACGCTCTTCAAGGAGAACCATCACAGCAAGGGGGTGAGCTTCGTGCATCGCTTCGAGCGGCCGGTGCTGGCGGTGGAGGTGCTGCTGCTGGTCTGCTTCTTTACTGGCCTCTATTTCGGTGGTGGCCAGAAAGAGGTGGCGATGTGGGCGGCCATCGGCAGCGGCTTCTGGGCTCAGGTGTTCTGGGTCGGCGTGGTGGGGATCGGTATGCTGCTGCCCCAGTTGCTGGCCCTGCTGACCCCGGCGCCCCTGCGGGAGCGAAACGGCCATCTGGTGCTGGTCTGCAGTCTGACCCTGATGGGGATCCTGCTGCTGCGCTACTTCGTGCTCTATGCCGGCCAGATGACGGTCGTTTAAAAACCGGTTCACGCTCCTGTTGCGAGGCCGTGATCAAGTCTCATGTGCTGCTCGGAATCCTCATGTATTCACATACACTCCGGTTCCTGCGCTGCTCTTTACCTTGCTGACGACCTCTCACGACGGATCGTGAACCGGTTATTGAAAGCTGGGGATAAGCGCCAGCGGCTCTTCGGGTGACTGGCGCTTATTTGTTGCGATGAGTTGTTGCGATTGGTTGTTGCCAGAAAGGTGGATGTTATCCCCCAGCGCCGGTACGGTGCAGACGCTGCGGCATAACATAGACGAATGATTGACTGGAGGTTATGTGCTGGCGGAGCTCGGCTATCTCTCACTGTTGCTGGCAGCGGCACTCTCCTTGCTGCAAGGCACACTGCCCTGGCTGGGATTACGGCTCGCCTCCCCGACCCTGCTGCGCTGCGCCAAGCCGCTGGCCCTCCTGGTCGCGATCCTGCTGTTGGCCGCCCTGCTGCTGCTCGCCAGCTGTTTTGGCCTCGATGACTTCACCCTGGTCTATGTGGCCCAGCACGCCAACAGCGCCCTGCCGCTTGGCTTCAAGCTGGCGGCCGTGTGGGGCGGCCACGAGGGCTCCATGCTGTTCTTCGTCTTTGCGCTGGGGCTGTGGGGCGCCCTGGTGGCCCTTTGCTCCAGGCGGGTCGATCCGCTGATTACAACCCGGGTATTGGCCATCATGGGGCTGATCGTCGGGCTGTTCGGCCTCTATACCCTGATCTTCTCCAGCCCGTTTGACCGCCAGTTCCCGGGGCCGCTGGAGGGGCGCGATCTCAACCCCATGCTGCAGGATATCGGCCTTATCATCCACCCGCCCCTGCTCTATCTCGGCTACGTCGGCTTTGCGGTCAACTTCGCCTTCGCCATGGCTGCGCTCCATTCGGGCAGACTGGATGGCGCCGTGGCCCACTGGAGTCGCCCCTGGGCGCTCGGCTCCTGGGTGTTTCTCACCGCCGGTATCGTGCTGGGCTCCTGGTGGGCCTATTACGAGCTCGGCTGGGGCGGCTGGTGGTTCTGGGATCCGGTGGAAAACGCCTCCCTCTTGCCCTGGCTGCTCGGCACCGCTCTGCTGCACGCCCTGATTCTCTGCGAGAAGCGCGGCGCCTATGGTCACGCTGTGCTGTTGCTCTCCATCTTCACCTTCGCCTTGAGCCTGCTCGGCACCTTCGTGGTGCGCTCCGGGGTGCTCACCTCGGTGCACGCCTTTGCGGTGGACCCCAGCCGCGGCCTCACCCTCTTGTTACTGCTCGGCTTGCTATTGACCTGCGCCCTCACCCTGTTTGCCCTGCGGGCGGACATTCGCGCCCCCTACGCCCGCTTTGGCTTGCTGTCAAAGGAGGGGCTGCTCGGCGCCGCCATCCTGCTGCTCTGCGTGGCCTGCGCCAGCGTGCTGCTCGGCACCTTCTACCCCATGGTGTTCCAGTCGCTCCATCTGGGTTCGCTCTCGGTGGGTGCCCCCTATTTCAATACCATCTTCGTGCCGCTGGCCCTCTGCCTGATGGGGCTGATGACCCAGCTGCCGCGCCTGCGCTGGCAGCAGCTTGCGCCACATTCCCGACTCAACGCTCTGTTGCCGCCGCTGTTTGGCCTGCTTGGCGGCGGGCTCATTAGCCTTGCCTATCTGGAACAGGGATCTTTTTCCGGTAACTGGAACGGCATCCTCGCCAATATAGTGAGCCTCTGGCTGATGGCCAGCCTGTTGCTCCCGCTCTTGCAACTGACGTCGCTGCGCGAGCTCACCCTCAATCGGTTCGGCAGCTTGCTGGCCCACCTCGGGGTGGCGGTGTGTGCCCTTGGCATCGCGCAGGTGAGTCACCACAGTCAGGAGGGGGGCACTGTGCTAAGTGCCAACCAGCCCTACCAGCTCGGTGCCTTCGAGTTTCGCTATGAGGGACGCGAGCCGGTGATCGGCCCCAACTATACCGCCGAGCGCATCACGCTTAGCGTGCACAAGAACGATAAAGAGGTGGCGCGGCTGACGCCGGAGCGGCGCCACTACAGCGTACGCACCATGAACATGAACGAGCCCGGCATCGCTTGGGGGCTGTTTGGTGATCTCTACGTGGTGCTTGGCGAGAAGATGGGACCCGGCGCCTATGCCATGCGGCTGCACTACAAGCCGCTGGTGCGCTGGATCTGGCTCGGCGGCCTGTTGATGATGGCTGGCGGCACCCTGCGCCTGCTCGCCCGCCGGCCGCTGCTGGCCCCTAGTCGCAGTCCAGTGCGATCTTCGCCTCGCCCTCTGCTCAATCAGGAGTCCTTATGAACGCCCGTCTGCTCCTGTTCGTGCCGCTTGTGCTCACCCTGGGGCTCGGTGCTCTGCTCTGGCTCGGCCTTGGCAACAACCCCTACAGCCAGGATGAGGCCGTCGCAGGGCGCACTCTGCCCGCCTGGCAGAGTGACAATCTGTTTGGCGGTGCTCCCATCCACACCGCGGCGTTCAAGGGGGAGCCCTTTGTGCTCAACATCTGGGCCAGCTGGTGCCCCAACTGCCGCGCCGAGCATCCGCTGCTGGGTGAGCTGGCCAGCGCCGTGCCCCTCTATGGCCTCAACTACCGGGACAAGGGGGACGCCGCCCGCGCCTGGCTCACCGAGGCGGGTAACCCCTATCGCGCCGTGCTGGCCGACCCCGACGGCAAACTGGCCCTTGAGCTCGGCGTCTACGGCACGCCGGAAACCTATCTGTTTGATGCCGATGGTGCCCTGCTCGCCCGCCATACCGGCGAGCTTACCAAAGGGATCTGGCAACGCCAGTTTACCCCCCTGCTCGACAAGGCGCGAGCGGATGCGCAGATAAAGGCCGCCACAATGGCACCCGCGATTGCGCCATCTATTGCAACATCAGCTCGGGAGACACAGCCATGATGTGCCGTTCTCTTGCTTGCGCCCTGCTGGCCCTCGCCATGCTGCTGAGTGCAACTGCATATTCCAGCGGGGTCAATACCTATCAGTTTCGCCACCCCGAGCTGCAGACCCGCGCTCAGGAAGTGGCCCGCGCCCTGCGCTGCCCCCAGTGCCAGAACCAGAATCTGGTAGAGTCCAACTCCCCCATCGCCAGAGATCTGCGGCTAGAGCTCTACCGCTGGGTGGACGAGGGACAGAGCGATGAGCAGGTGATCGCCCGGATGACGGAGCGCTTCGGCGATTTCGTCCGCTACGATCCCCCCTTAAAGGCCAGCACGGCGCTGCTGTGGGGCGGCCCCCTGCTGCTGTTGGGGCTGGCGCTGTTGACCCTGTTTCGCCGCCTGACGCGCACAAAGGTACAAGCCATCCCTGTCGTTAGAGCAATGATTGAACCCATTCATCAACCTGCGGCCGATCCCCGCAGCGAATTGAATTGGCTGATCATGCATGGGGAGCAGACAGGTCTCTCCCCTGACCAACCACTCTACAAGGAGCTAGTTGCCGCCCGCCTGGCCAACGCCATCCCGGCGGCTGAGCTGGCCCTGCGCGCGCAACTGGCCAACCAGCATGACAATCGCGGTCGCAATAACCGGCACGGGCGGGCCTTGTTGCTGCTTAGCCTCCTGGCCATCGCGGCCGTTGCCGCTGTGTATCTCAGCACCGGCCGCTATCAGGCATGGCAGGATTATGCATCCCGTCCCGATCCGCTGGCGGGGTTGAGCCCGCGGGATCTGCAGGACAAGGAGCTGGGCGCCCTGCACCAGCGCCTGCAAACCAACCCTGCCGATCTCGACCGCTGGGCGGCGCTCGGCCAGCTCTATCTCTATCGCGGCGAATATGACAACGCCCTGCTCGCCTACCAGCGAATCGCCCTGCTGGAGGGGGGGGCCAGCGCGGCGACCCAGGCCGCGCAAGCCACCGTGCTCTACTATCAGGCGGGCCAACAGCTGACTCCCGAGGCAACCCGCCTGCTGGAGAGCGCTCTCAAGCAGGACTCGGGGGAAGTGAGCGCCCTGATGCTGCTCGCCTCCGATCACTTCCTGCATGGTCGCTACAGTCAGGCCATTGCGCTGTGGCAGCAACTGCTCGATGGCGAGCGCCCTCGTATCAACCGGGCCGCGCTGATCGAGGCGATCCAGACGGCAAGCATAATGGGCGGGTAACCCCTTGATTGAAGGAGGGTAATTGTGGTGATATGGCGCCGCGACCACGCAAGTGGCTCAGCACTCTCTTTCAATAGACAAGGATGTCTGGATGCAACTCACCCTGTTAAACGACTCGGGCAAATTCGATGGGCTTGATGACACCATTAGGCACGTCTTTGCCAAGACGGCCAACAAATTGAATGCCTTGTTCGATCTCTCCCAACTGGATGTAACCTTCAGCCCTTTTGCCGAGGGGGATGCGCCCGACTCGGGTATCGGTGGCTGGGCCATCAACATGTATCGGATAGAACTCCAGCTTGATCTGGAGAGGCCCGACATCAAAGAGGTAATCATCACCGAATTGCCTGCCGTGCTGGCCCACGAAGTCCACCATATCGTGCAAAAGAAGAACAAGGTGGCAGCAGAGACTCTGGCCGAAAACCTGATTTTTGAAGGGCTGGCTTGCTACTTTGAGCAGAGGTTCAATGGCGGCACACTCCCCTCGCTGTTCAAGGAGTCTCATCATCATGACTGGCAATCGCTCCTGGCAGAGATGACGCCCCATCTGTCCAGCAAGCAGTTCAACTTTTTAGATTTTTTCTACTGCCGTGATAACCGGCCATTTCCCAAATATGCCGGTTACTGGGTGGGGTTCAATCTGGTGGCCAACTATCTGGCCAAAAATGGACTGAATGAAATAGAGGTCATGGGCCTACCCGCCGAGGCGTATTTCAATTAACACGCCTTCACACTGTTCGTGGCGATTACAGAGCCCAAATCCGGAGAGAAGATCATGATCCCCATTCGCTGCAAGGCCGTCTCTGGCGTTGCCCTCACCACTGTCGATGGCGAAACCAGATTGCTGGTGATGAAACGGGTCAAGGGGGGCTTCTGGTGTCATGTGGCAGGCACGGTGGAGGCGGGTGAAACCGGCTGGCAGACCATTATTCGGGAGTTTGGCGAAGAGACGGGTATCAGGGTCACCGAACTCTACAACGGCCAGTATCTGGAGCAGTTTTACGAGGCGAGCCTGAATACGGTGGAGGTTGTACCGGTCTTTGTGGTCTATTGTCCGCCCAATCAGGCGGTGACCCTCAACGACGAGCACACCGAATATCGCTGGTGTTCCCTGGCCGAGGCCAAGGCGCTGGTGAGTTTCCCCGGCCAGAAGGCACTCTACGACCATATCTGGCACCATTTTGTCGACAACGCCCCCTCTCCCCTGATGCGGATCGATATCCGCTGACCGCGCACGGCTTCCCCCTGTAAATGCAACACGCCCCCGGATGGGGGCGTGTTGTATCTCAAGCCAGCCAAGCGCTTTTGTTAGACCAAGCAGATGGCCTACGGCCGCTCGCCAGCGGCCAGACGGCGGTTGATATCGGCGATAACCGGGGCGATGTCGGCAAGGGTATCAATCACATAGTGCGCCCCCGCCGCCCGCAGTTTGGCCTCGGCCGGTGCGCGCCGGGCAGCGATCTCCGCCTCGCTCATGGCGGCAAACTCTTCCCAGGTGGCACCAAATTCGTTGCCGGAAACCGACAATCCCACCGTCCACATGCCCGCTTTCAGCCCTTCGCTGATGCCGGGTACGGCGTCATCCACCTTGATGCAGCGATGCACCGCGCTCACTCCCAGCTCAATTACGTTGGCCAGCGCCATCCAGGGGCCGGGGCGACCACCGGCTTTGAGGTCATCGGTAGCGACCCAGTGATCCGGGCGATAGCCGTGATCGGCCGCCGCTGGCACCAGCGCCTCCATCACCGGACGGGGATAACCGGAGCAGGAGCCGATTTTCATCCCCTGCACCCGCAGAGCGTCCAACACAGGCAGCACACCGGGGATGGGGGCGGCAAAGCGGGTCACCGCGGCAATCTGCAGCGGCATAAAGGTGTGATAAATGTGGTCCACCTCGGCGTGGCTCATAGGATGGCCGAAGCGGGCCTGCCAGCGCGCATCCACCGAGGGCAAACGGCCCAGCGCGGCGATATGATCCCACTTGCCAAGGCCCATGGGCTGGCGTGCTTCGTCCAGAGTCACGGGGAAGTCATAGGCGCGGGCGAAGGCCTCGACGAAGATGGAGGTGGGGGCGAAGGAGCCGAAATCGACGACGGTGCCAGCCCAGTCGAGGATCAGCGCCTCTACGTCGGTGATCGGATCTACAGCAATCTGCAAGTCAGTCATGGTGGTGTTCCTGTTTCGGTGAAAGCGTGATCTCGCCAAGGGCGCGATCGAGAATGGTGATGGCGCGCACCAGATCGGCGCGGTCGATATTGAGTGGGGGCGAGAGCTGAATGACATTGCCCTGGGAGACCTTGAAGCTGAGCCCCAGTTCCAGACAGCGGTAGAGCAGCCGCTCGGCGGCCAGGCTATTGCGGGTGCGACTCTGGCGATCGACCACCAGATCGAGCGCCCACAGGAGGCCGATACCGCGCACCTGCCCGATCAGCGGGTGACGCTCGGCAAGCGCTGCAAGCTCTGCCGCCATAAAGCGGCCATCCTCCTGCGCTTTTGCCAACAATCCAGATTCGCGGATGGTCGCGATGGTCGCGAGGGCCGCCGCGCAGCCGATAGGGCTCTTCTCGTGGGTGTAGTGACCGAGGGAAATAGCTGCCGCCTGATTGAAACGGTCGCGGGTAATGAGCGCGGCAAACGGTACTACCCCGCCCCCCAGCCCCTTGCCCAGACAGATGATGTCAGGCTCGATGCCAAACTCTTCAAAGCTGAACCAGTGGCCAGTGCGGCCTAGGGCATTGGGGATCTCGTCGACGATCAGCAGCACCTTGTGGCGATCGCAGATCTCTCGCACCCGCTGCCAGTAGGCCTTCGAGGGAACCTGCACATCGGTATTGCGGATGGGCTCGGCGATAAAGGCGCCGATCCCTCCCTCCTTCTCGATGACGTACTCCAGATAATCGGCGTAGTGCAGGTCATCCCCCTCCCCGCGATACCAGGCACCGCGATAACGGGTGGGCGGTGGGATGCGCTCCACGCCGGCCATCAGCGGGCCCATACCAGCGCGAAAACAGGCCTCGCCGCCAACCGAGATGGCATCGAGGGAGGCGCCGTGAAAGGCATCCCACAGGGATACCACCTTGCTGTTGCCGGTGATGAAACGGGCGAGCTTCAGGGCAATCCCCACCACCTCGCTGCCGCCGGGAGCGAACAGCACCCGGTTGAGATCGCCTGGGGCCAGTTCGGCCAGAGTGCGGGCACAATCGATAGCAACCTGATGGGTGTAGCGGCGGGGCGCGAACGGCAGATCAGCGAGTTGCTGCTGCACCGCGGCTACTACCCTAGGGTGGCCGTGGCCAAGCTGATGAACGCTGTTGCCGTGAAAATCGAGGTAACGCTTGCCCGATACGCTGGTCAACCAGCTCCCCTGCGCCCCCTCAATCAGATCGAGACAGGGGGTGGAGAGGGCCTGATGGAGAAAGTAGCGGCTATCTTCCACCAATCCAGCCTGTACATCTTCGCTCTGGCCCGCCCACCAGCGCGCCCGCCCCTCGCCAAGGTTGATATCCCCTTCGCTGTCGGCGCGGCCGCTGCCGTGTAGCTTATGGTCATGCAAATCGCGGCCACGCAGATCACGACCCTGAGCCTGCATGCTGGTCATCGCGCGTCCCCTTGCCAGTAGCAGGCGCTGGCCATGGCGGCGAGCAGATCCCGCACCCGCTCAGGGGTCACGTCACCGATATTACCGATACGGAAGCAATCGGCTTGCGATACCTTGCCCGGATAGATGACAAAGCTCTGCGCCTTGAGCCGCTGGTAGAAGTCGGCGAAGCGGTAGTCCGGGTGGGTCGGAGAGTAGAAGGCGGTGATGATGGGGGATTGCCATTTTTCTGGCAGCAGCGGCGCAAAGCCGAGCTCAGCCATCCCCGCCACCAGTGTGCGCTGGTTCTCGCTGTAGCGCCGATGGCGGGCGGCAATGCCCCCCTCTTTATCCAGCTCGCGCAGCGCCTGAGCAAAGGCGAGCACGGTATGGGTGGGCGAGGTAAAGCGCCACTTGCCCCCCTGCTGCTCCATGGTCTGCCACTGGGCATGCAGGTCGAGGGAGACCGAGCGAGCGCGCCCAGCACAGGCCGCCAACGCGGCGCGGCGAGCGATAACAAAACCAAAGCCCGGTACCCCCTGAATGCACTTGTTGGCCGAGCTGATAAGAAACTCGATGCCAAGGCGTCCCATGTCGATGGGGATACCGCCAAAGCTGCTCATGGCATCGACGATCAGGCGGATGCCGCGGCGCTGGCAGAGCGCAGCCACCTCCTCAAGGGGGTTGAGCATGCCGGTGGTGGTCTCGCAATGCACCATGGCCAGATGGGTGATCTCGGGGTGGCGCGCCAGCATCGCCTCGATGGCGGCGGGCTCCGGGCGGGTGGTCTCGCCGCAGTCCAGCTCGTGGTGGCGCAGGCCAAGGCAGCGGGCCATCTCCCCCATGCGGGCACCGTAGGCGCCGTTGTTGATGATCAGCAGACACTCATAGACGCCTATCGCCGAGCCCAGCACACTCTCCACCACATAGCTGCCACTCCCCTGCAGCAGCACGGCGCTGTAGTCACTTTGATATTCAGGGCCAGTTGCCAGCCGCACCAGCTCGCGGCGGATGGGCTCAACCACGCCCTGGTTGTAGTCCGCATCCCAGGTGCAGCTGTCTTGCAGCATGGCGGCGCGCACCGTGGCAGTGGTCGAGAGGGGGCCCGGGGTCAGCAGCAGGTAATCGACGGCGGCGGGGGCCGCAGGAATATGGGTCATGACTTCGCTCCATTTGGTATATACCAGAATGAGCGCATTGTGGGTAACTGCCCCGCCAAGGTCAAATGGGTGGCGCTACGTGCAACAAAAAATTCATTTTCAGCGCCGGGATCGCGATAATCTAGGAGGCCTGAACAACAGGGGCGATACTGGTATCTACCAACACATGTTGATGTTGCCCTTTAACCACCGGGCAGATGACCAGCCCTGTGCCCAGCCCATTGCCCAACTCATTGCACAACTTATTGCAAAACCAGGGATTTTCATGAGCAAACCGCAATATCTGCAGATCAAGGATGCCCTCGCCAACCAGATCCTGGCGGGGGGGCTGGCCCCCAACGACAAGCTCCCCTCCGAGCGGCTGCTGGGGGAACTCTATGGCACCACAAGGGTCACCATCCGCGAGGCGCTGGTGCAGCTGGAGGCGAACGGCCTTATCTATCGGGAGGATCGCCGCGGCTGGTTCGTCACACCGCCACGCTTTCGCTTGAACCCCAGACGCACCTCCAACTTTCACCAGATAGTGCGGGAGCAAGGGGGTGAGCCGCACACCGAACTACTGGAGAAAAGCCGTCAGGCGGTGCCGCCCGCATTGATGGCGCAGCTGCAGCTCAAGCCGTTCGACAGCCTGTTTCTGCTAAAACGGCTGCGCTACGCCAACGGGCGCGCCATCTGCTACTGCGAGAACCACTGCCTGCCCGAGCGGGTACCCGGCCTGCTGGCGCTGGATCTCAACGGCAGTCTGACCGAGATCTACCAGGCCCATTACGATCTCCACTACGCCCGCATGCAGGTGCGCTTCTTCCCCACCGCCCTGCCGGACGAGGTGGCCAAGGCGCTGGGGGCCACCGCCGGCCTACCCGCCCTGCGCCTCGAACGACTCAACTTCGATCAGCACGGCCGGGTGCTCGACTTCGATCTGGAGTACTGGCGTCACGACAGTCTGGAGATCGAGGTGGATACCCAGGATTAGTCACGGATAAATCAGGAACGGCAAAACGTCACGGGGCTGTCACGGTCACGTCATAAAGATCCCCTAGCCTCTCTCTCGACCAATCTGGTTTATACCAAACCAATTTAACTGGAGAAGAGGATGAAACAGGGAACCCATCTGCTGGCCGCCGCCGTGCTGGCTGCCATGACCGCCCCGGCACTGGCCGCGACCGATCTCACCGTCTACACCGCCTTCGAACCGGAGCAGCTCAACGAGCTGAAAACCGCGTTCGAACGCCAGCATCCGGACATCAACATCAAGTGGGTGCGTGACTCCACCGGCGTGGTCACCGCCCGCTTGCTGGCAGAAAAAGCGCAGCCCAAGGCGGATGTGGTGTGGGGACTGGCCGCCACCAGCCTGATGCAGCTCGATCAGCAGCAGATGCTCAATGCCTATGCACCGAAAGGGCTGGAGAAGCTCGACAGCCGCTTTCGCGACAGCAAGGCCGAGCCGCACTGGATCGGTCTGGACGCCTTCTTCAGCGCCATCTGCTTCAACAAGGTAGAGGCGGAAAAACAGGGGATCCCGGCCCCCACCAGCTGGGCCGACCTCACCAAGCCCATCTACAAGGGCAAGGTGATCATGCCCAACCCCAGCTCCTCCGGCACCGGTTACCTGAGCGTTGCGGGCTGGCTGCAGAGCATGGGCGAGCAGCAGGGCTGGCAATTTATGAACGGCCTTCACCAGAACATCGACCGTTACACCCACTCGGGCTCCGCCCCCTGCAAGCTGGCCGCCAGCGGTGAAACGGTGATCGGTATCTCCTTCGACTTCCCGGCTACCAGCCTCAAGGCCAAGGGAGCCCCCATCGAGGTGGTGTTCCCGAAAGAGGGGTCGGGCTGGGATATGGAAGCCGCCGCCATCATCAAGGGCACCCCCAAGCTGGAAGCCGCCAAACAGCTGCTCGACTTTGCCGCCACCGAACAGGCCAACGCCCTCTACAACAAGTCGTTTGCCGTGGTCGCCATCCCCGATGTAGCCCAACCGAGAGCGGGCTATCCGGCGGATATCAAAGGCCAGATGATCGACAACGACTTTAGCTGGGCAGCCCGCGAGCGTAACGCCATCCTGGCCCAGTGGAGCGCCAGCTTCGACGGCAAGACCGAAGCCAAGCAGTAAGCGTGAAGGTCGGCGGTTTGTTCACGCCAGACACACCGCTGCCAATAAACTGCCAGTCGAAGGCCAACAGCTGTTGGCCTTCGCTTTTTGGTTTTAACTTCCCGAGTTTGCATTGCCTTCAATTAGCGATGCTTAGTCCATTCGCACAGTGCCCAGCCACTTGCTGGCGACCCGATCTCATTTGACTGTCATCAAGCTGTCATCCCCCGATCACCTGACCGTCACACTTCACCTGCAAACTGGTATATACCAAATCAGTAGCGAGTCGAACCATGACCCAGCCCTATCTGGACATTCAACATCTCAACAAGCAGTTCGGTGCTTTTCAGGCCCTCAAGGGGATCTCTCTGACCATTGAGCCGGGGGAGTTTATCTGCTTTCTCGGCCCCTCCGGCTGCGGCAAAACCACCCTGCTCAGAGCGATCGCCGGGCTGGATCTGCCAGACAGCGGCGAGATCTGGCAAGGAGGGCGCAATATCTCCCGCCTGCCGCCCCAGGAGCGCGACTTTGGCATCGTGTTTCAGTCCTATGCCCTCTTCCCCAACCTGACGGTGGCCCAGAACATCGCCTTCGGCCTTGAGAATCAGGGGCTGGCGCGGGATCTCATCAAGGAGCGGGTGGACCACTGGCTGGGGCTGGTGGATCTCACTGCCCAGTCCCACAAATACCCGAGCCAGATCTCAGGCGGCCAGCAGCAGCGGGTGGCGCTGGCCCGGGCCTTGGCCCTCTCCCCCGGCCTGCTGTTGCTGGACGAACCGCTCAGCGCGCTGGATGCACTGGTGCGCACCCATCTTCGCAGCGAGATCCGCGCCCTGCAGCAGCGCCTTGGCATCACCACCATCATGGTGACCCACGATCAGGAAGAGGCGCTGACCATGGCCGACCGCATCGTGGTGATGGAGGGCGGCCGCATCGTGCAGGTGGGCACCCCGCAGGAGATCTACCACCAGCCTGCCAGCCGCTTCGTGGCAAGCTTCGTCGGCACCATGAACTTCCTCGAGACCCTGGTGCTGAGCCCCAATCAGGTGCGCCTCAACGAACAACCGCTGCAACTCGCCAATCAGGCCGCAGCTGGCAGCAAATTGCAGGTGGCGATCCGCCCCGAGGCAATCACCCTGAGTGCGCCGAGCGAGCCGTATCTTGGCCAACATGGTGTTGAAGCAATCATCGATCAGGTGGAGTTTCTCGGCGCCGCCCAGCGTCTGATCTGCACCGCCGACACCTATCTGGGCCCGCAGCAGATCCTGGTGGAGCGCCCGACCCACGAGCTGCCCCGCCACGAACAGGGTGGCTGGCGCAGCGGCATGCGCTGCTCGCTGCACTGGCCCGCCGGAGCGATGCAGCTGTTTGAAGGAGATCGCCCATGACAGCCCCCTTCGCGACCTCCTCCCTGCTGCCACCAGTGACAGCCCGCCAAGACTCTCGCTGGCAGCGGCTCTGTCGCGGCTGGAGCCGGGATCAGCTGCTGCAACTGATCCTGCTGGTGCTCGGAATTGCCCTGCTCACCGGCGGTCTGTTGCTGCCGCTGCTCACCATGCTGCAAAAGAGCCTGCAGGATGAGAACGGCCTCTGGGTGGGCCTTGCCAACTTCAGCGCCTACTTCGACTCCCCTCATCTGGGGCGCACCATCGGCAACACCCTCTGGCTCGGGGTGCTGATCACTGCGCTGGTGGTGACCATCGCCTTTGGCTACGCCTATGCCCTCACCCGCACCTGCATGCCGGGCAAGCCCCTGTTTCGCCTCATCGGCCTTATTCCGCTATTGATGCCCTCCCTGCTGCCCGCCATCAGTCTGGTCTACTGGTTTGGCAATCAGGGGATCGCCAAGGGGCTGCTCGGCGGCGAGAGCATCTACGGCCCCATCGGCATCGTCATTGGTCTGGGCTTCTGGTGCTTCCCCCACGCCCTGATGATCCTTATCACTGCGCTCGGTCAGAGCGATGCCCGCCTCTATGAAGCCTCCCGGGTGCTGGGCAGCAGCGGCTGGCGCACCTTTGTCACCGTCACCCTGCCTACCGCCCGTTATGGCCTGCTCAGCGCCGCCATCGCCGTCTTCACCCTCACCATCTGCGACTTCGGAGTTGCCAAGGTGATTGGCGGCCAGTACAGCGTGCTGGCTACCGACATCTACCGGCAGGTGATCGGGATGCAGAACTTCTCGCTGGGCGCCGTTGCCAGCGTCACCCTACTGCTGCCGGCACTGTTGAGCTTTGCGCTGGAGCACAGAGTGCGCAGCAAGATGCAGGAGCAGAGCAGCATCAAGGCGGTGCCCTATCAACCCAAACCCCATCGGCTGCGGGATCTGCTGGCGCTCGGTTGGTGCACGCTCTGGGCCCTGCTGTTTCTGGCGCTGGTGGGGATGGCCGTTTACGGCTCCCTGGTGCAGTTCTGGCCCTATAACCTCGGACTGACGCTGGATCACTACGCCTTTGACAGCAACAGTGTCTACGGCTGGCAGCCCTTTACCAACACCTTGCAACTGGGCCTCTATACCGCGCTTATCGGCACCGTGCTGGTGATGGTGCTGGCCTGGGCGCAGGAGAAGGGGCGCCACTTTGCGCCGCTGCGCCAGCTGTTGCATCTGCTTGCCATGCTGTCGCTGGCGGTGCCCGGCATGGTGCTGGGACTGGGCTATATCTTCTTTTTCAACGGCAATCCGCTCTTTGGCGGCCTCTATGGCACTCTGCCGCTGATGGTGCTCTCCTGCGTCATCCACTACTACACGGTGGGTCATATGACGGCGCTGACCAGCCTCAAGCAGTTGCCAAAAGAGCTGGAGCTGGTAGCCATCTCATTGCGCATTCCGCTCTGGAAGGCGTTCTGGCGAGTCACCCTGCCCGCCTCCCTGCCAGCGCTCTTGGAAATCTTTATCTATCTGTTCGTCAACGCCATGACCACCACCTCGGCGGTGATCTTCCTCTATTCGAGCGACAGCGTGCTCGCCTCCATCGCCGTGCTCAATATGGAGGATTCCGGCGATACCGCCGCGGCCGCCGCCATGGCCACCCTGATCCTGCTGGCCGCCGCCACCGTCAAGCTGCTCCAGCTCTTTTTGAGCCGCGCCCTGCTGGATCGCACCCAGCGCTGGCGCCACCAATAACCTTATCGAGGAGTCATCATGTCCACTCTCCCCTTCTGGCTGGCCGAAGCGCTCGCCGCCGAACAACCCGCACCGCCCACACCCCTTCACGGCCACCACGAGGCCGATGTCTGCATCGTCGGCGGCGGCTTTACCGGGCTTTGGAGCGCCATCGCCCTTAAACAGGCCGAGCCACACTTGCGCATCACGGTGCTGGAGAAAGATAGCTGCGGCAGCGGCGCCTCCGGACGCAACGGCGGCTGTTTGCTCACCTGGTCGGCCAAGTATTTGACCTTAAAGCGCCTCTTTGGCGAGCAGCAGGCCGCCTGGCTGGTGCAAAGATCCGAGCAGGCGGTGCACGAGATCGCCCGCTTCTGCGACACGCACAACATAGAGGCACAGCTGAGGGTCGAGGGCACCTGCTACACCGCCACCAGCGAGGCGCAGCGCGGCCTGATGGAGCCGGTATTGCAGGAACTCAAACGCGCAGACCTTAACCAGTGGCAAGTGATTGAAGAGGGTAAACTGGCGAGCCAGAGCGGCTCCCACGTTCATCTGGAGGGGCTCTACAGCCCTCATGCCGGTTCGGTGCAACCGGCACTGCTGGTGCGTGGCCTGCTGCGGGTAGCGCGGGAGCTGGGCGTCGAGGTTTATGAAGGCTCCCCTATGCAGCGCCTTGAGGCGGGCCAGCCTGCGCGGGTGCAAACACCGCAGGGTGAGGTGTGTGCCCGCAAGGTGGTGCTGGCCCTCAACAGCGCGATGGTGCAGCACTTTCGCGAGTTTCGCCGCAGTATCGTGTTGGTCTCCTCCGATATGGTGATAACCGACCCCGCGCCGGATGCCCTGGCTGCCCAGCAGCTTGCGCACGGCCGCTCCGTGGTGGATGGCCGCACCTTTGTCCACTACTACCGCTCGACCCCGCAAGGGCGGCTGATGCTGGGCAAGGGGGGCAACACCTTCGCCTTTGCCAACCGCCATCTGGCCGAGTTCGATGCGCCGAGCCGTTATCTTGCCCCTCTCACCCGCACCCTGCGCCGCTTCTTTCCGGCGCTCAAAGAGGTGCCCATCGCCGCCAGCTGGTGCGGCGCCTCCGACCGCTCGGTAGATGGCCTCCCCTTCTTCGGCCACTGGCGAGGGCAGCCCAATATCGTCTATGGCCTCGGCTATTCCGGCAACGGGGTGGCGCAGAGCTGGATCGGCGGCCAGATCCTGGCGGCCCTGGTGAGAGACGAGGTGCGGGAGGAGGACAAGCCGTGGCGCGACTGCGCCCTGGTAAGCGGCCCGCGCGGCTACTTCCCGCCAGAACCATTCCGCTGGCTGGGGGCCATGGCGGTACGCAATGCCATCCGGCGCAAAGAGCGGGCGGAAGATGAGAACCGTCCGGTGGCCTGGTATGACAAACAGCTGGCCAAACTTGCCGATGCGGCGGGCAAGGCGGATAAATAGCCCGGCGATAACGGGCAACATTACCCATATTGCTCACCCCTGATCCCACTTATTCAAAAGCCGACCAGAGGGTCGGCTTTTGAATTACGAGGCTTACTCGCGATATACAGTGATACCGCATCATCTAAATTGGTTGCTACGGCATAATAATCTTGACAACACCAATAGCTGATAGCAGGCAATCCATGTAGCATACTCGCCACCAAACGCTCGAATACGCATCGCTACTCGAAACTGAGGATAGTGATAAATGACAATGTGCAAAATGGGACGAGTGATGAAAACAGTGTTGATAACCGGAGCGAGCAGAGGATTGGGGTTAGCACTGGTTCAGACTTTTTACGAGCGCGGATATCAGGTTTACGCCGTGGTCAGAACCACCAGCGCTTGTGACATGCTCACTACTCTCTACCCTGCCGTCTCTGTGCTGATAACCGATGTCACCCATGAGAATTATGAAGAACAGCTATTTGGTTTTATCCAAGACAGAGCAGTAGATATCGTCATAAATAATGCTGGCTCTGCTGGCACCCCGGGGATCGACACAAGGCATAGCACCGGCGACCAGCTGGTTTATGAATTTAAGACCCATTGTGTCGGTGCGCTATCAACCGTTAATGCCGTATTGCGCAATGAAAATGTATTACCCCCATCCTTGATCGTAAATATCAGTTCAAGGAGAGGCTCATTAAATATGCAAGCGGCAGGCGCAGCCAAAGGAGTAAAATGCTCTTTCTCCTATCGCATAGCAAAGGCAGCTCAAAACATGCTGTCACTGTGTATGGCTGATGATCTGGAGAACATGGGGATAAACGTTATCTCGGTTCACCCCGGAGCATTACTTACCAAAATGGCACCTGCTGATGCAACACTGACACCAGAGCAGTCAGCAAATCGATTGGCTGAAATGATAGAAGGCAATAATTTTAATACACGGGATTTTATCTGCTTGGAGACAGGCAAGCTGCCTTGGTAGAACATCGTGATCAAACGGCACAGAATATCTTTACAACTCCAAACTACTTGTAGGTAACGGCATGGCTAATATAGTTAAAAAACTACAACATAAATATGGCGAAAAGAACCGCTATGCTAACTTTGGGCCTTGCCTGAGAAAAGTTCATATCGATGGGTTCAGAGGGATTTATGAACTTGATCTTGATATAGACTTTCCAATAACAGTCATTTCTGGTCTTAATGGAGCAGGGAAAAGCACTGTAGGTCAACTTGCAATATGTGCATATAAAAAACCATCTACCTCAGTTGAATACAAAAGACAATACATAAAAGATTTTTTTCCTATCTCAACCGCAGATCCAAAACCAATATCTGATGGAGCGAAAGCTATTTATTTTTATGAAACAGATGACTATAAAAAACAACAAGAAGTAACAATATCACGAGCCAACTCAGCATGGTCGGGCTACAAAAGACAACCTGAGCGGCACTGTTACTACGTGGGGTTCACTGTTTATATACCCAAAGTAGAACGAAGAGATGTGAGTGTTTATGGTGGTTCAAATCTCCAATTTACAGAGAAACGAGATATAGACCAAAAAGTCATCGGTAAAATGGCTAGAATCATTGGTCATAAATATGATGATGTTACATTTCAAGGCGTTTCTCATAAGGGGAAAGAATCAGAAGTAGGTATAGCATCAAGACTTGGATACTCATACTCTGAAAATAACATGGGGTTTGGAGAAGGACGAATCCTTTATACTGTTGACAAACTTGAAAATTCTCCAGAACAAAGCCTTTTTATTCTTGAAGAACCTGAAACCTCATTGCATGAGAGTGCACAGCATGAATTTGCAAGATATCTTTTAGATGTATGTAATAGGCGCCACCATCAAATCATTCTTTCAACTCACTCCAGCGTCATAATTAATGCACTTCCACCTGAATCACGAAAGTTACTATTAAGAAATGAAAATGGCGTAGAAGTAGTAAATAAAATCTCATCTAGTCAAATTCGTTCAGTTTTGTCATCAGGTCATGTCAGGCAGCTAGATATATGCGTTGAGGATATTTTCGCAAAAGTATTGCTAACTGAAGTCATTCGTATAAAAAAGAAAGACCTGTTAAAGGTAGTAGCCATCCATGATATTGGAGATAAAGATGCCGTTCGAGAAGCTGTCCGTGTACTAAACAAAACAGGAAAAAGAGCAATAGCAGTAAGAGATGCTGATGTTGGTGTAGCGCCCCAAGAGTCATTACATTCATTTCCAGGAGTGAACCCTCCCGAAAAAGAAGTCTTTAGCCATCCTAAAGTTAAGGCTCTTTTACTAGAAAAATATGATTTACATGTCGACTGGATTCTTGAAAGAGATGAAGTGACCGACCATCATCTTTATGCAAAAGAACTTGCTCGTGAAGCAGAATCAGAAGAAAGTGTGATACGTACAGTTGCAATTGAAGAATACATTAAAAGTATTGAAGATGAATTTAGCGAATTAATTTTTGCGATTGAAAATGCAGTTAAAAGCTAGTTTTAAATAAAATTTACTTTCTTAATAAAAAGCCGCCCATTGGGCGGCATTTTATTAGAGATAACGGGCTAGCAGGAATTACCAGCCGGTGACTTCGCGCAGGGCCTTGCCGATATCGGCCAGGGAACGGACGGTTTTCACGCCAGCATCTTCCAGCGCGGCAAACTTCTCGGCGGCGGTACCCTTGCCACCGGAGATGATGGCGCCAGCGTGGCCCATCCGCTTGCCGGGAGGGGCAGTAACACCCGCGATATAAGAGACCACCGGCTTGGTGACGTGGGCCTTGATATAGGCGGCTGCGTCTTCCTCGGCGTTGCCGCCGATCTCGCCAATCATCACGATCGCTTCGGTCTGCGGGTCGTTCTGGAACATCTCCAGAATGTCGATAAAGTTGGAGCCCGGGATGGGGTCGCCGCCGATACCGACGCAGGTGGACTGGCCAAAGCCCTCGTCAGTGGTCTGCTTGACCGCTTCGTAGGTCAGGGTGCCGGAGCGGGAGACGATGCCCACCTTGCCCGGCTTGTGAATGTGTCCCGGCATGATGCCGATCTTGCACTCACCCGGAGTAATAACGCCCGGGCAGTTGGGGCCGATCATCCGCACGCCGGTCTCTTGCAGCTTCACTTTGACGTCCAGCATATCCAGGGTCGGGATGCCTTCGGTGATGGTGACGATGAGCTTGATGCCCGCGTCGATCGCTTCCAGGATCGCGTCCTTGCAGAATGGAGCTGGAACATAGATGACAGAGGCAGTGGCGCCGGTCGCTTCGACCGCGTCACGGACGGTGTTGAACACCGGCAGGCCCAGATGGGTGGTGCCACCCTTGCCCGGAGAGACGCCGCCCACCAGCTGGGTTCCGTAGGAGAGCGCCTGCTCGGAGTGGAAAGTACCCTGACCGCCGGTAAAGCCCTGGCAGATCACCTTGGTATCTTTGTTGATCAGAACGCTCATCAGTTGGCCTCCGCTGCTTTGACGACTTGCTGCGCGGCATCGGTCAGACTCTTGGCCGCAATGATGTTGAGGCCGCTCTCGGCCAGCTTGATACCACCCAGCTCGGCGTTGTTGCCTTCCAGACGGACCACGACGGGCACCTTGACCCCCACTTCCTTGACCGCACCGATAATGCCTTCCGCGATCATGTCGCAGCGCACGATGCCGCCGAAAATGTTGACCAGCACCGCTTTGACGTTGCTGTCGGAGAGGATGATCTTGAACGCCTCGGTCACCCGCTCCTTGGTGGCGCCGCCGCCGACGTCAAGGAAGTTGGCCGGCTTGCCGCCGTGCAGGTTGACGATATCCATGGTACCCATGGCCAGACCCGCGCCGTTGACCATGCAGCCGATGTTGCCATCGAGGGCCACATAGTTCAGCTCCCACTGGGCGGCGTGCGCTTCGCGGGGGTCATCTTGTGACGGGTCGTGCATCTCGCGCAGCTTGGGCTGGCGATACAGTGCGTTGGCGTCGATGTTGATCTTGCCATCCAGGCAGTGCAGGTTGCCCTGCGCGGTGATCACCAGCGGGTTGATCTCCAGCAGCGCGAAATCGCAATCCAGGAACATCTGGCCCAGACCCATGAAGATCTTGGTGAACTGTTTGATCTGATCGCCGACCAGACCCAGTTTGAAGGCCAGTTCGCGGGCTTGATAAGCCTGCGGACCCACCAGCGGATCGATGGCCGCCTTGTGGATCAGATGGGGGGTTTCGTGGGCGATCTTCTCGATGTCCACGCCACCTTCGGTCGAGGCCATGAAGACCACGCGGCGCGAACCACGGTCAACCACGGCGCCCAGGTAGAGCTCTTTGGCGATGTCGGTGCAAGATTCCACCAGGATCTTGGTGACCGGCTGGCCGTTGGCATCGGTCTGGTAGGTCACCAGATTTTTGCCAAGCCAGTTTTGGGCAAAAGCACGGATCTCATCCTTGCTCTTGGCCACTTTCACGCCGCCCGCTTTACCGCGGCCACCGGCGTGTACCTGGCATTTGACGACCCAGGTATTGCCGCCAATCTTGTCGGCCGCTTCGGCCGCTTCTTGTGGGGTAGCACAGGCATAACCTTCGGAGACCGGCAGGCCATACTCGGCAAACAGCTGTTTTGCCTGATATTCATGCAGATTCATAGATGCTCTATCCGTGTTGTAGGTATTTCCGTCCGGGGCTGGTGTTTCTCAATCCCCTGTGAATGGGGGCCTGGGTGGCCCCTCGTTATCTTTCAATCGCTCGGGTATTACTCAAACGTCCAGCAGCACATTCGGCTCGGGGCGCAAACCCCTTGCCCGGGTGCCACGGGCTTAGACGTCCAGCAACAGACGGGTCGGGTCTTCCAGCAACTCCTTGACGGAGACCAGGAAGCCTACCGATTCGCGTCCGTCGATGAGACGGTGATCGTAGGAGAGCGCCAGATACATCATCGGCAGGATCTCGACCTTGCCGTCAACGGCCATCGGGCGATCCTGGATCTTGTGCATGCCCAGAATGGCGCTCTGGGGCGGATTGATGATCGGGGTGGACATCAGGGAGCCGAACACGCCACCGTTGGTGATGGTGAAGTTGCCGCCAGTCAGTTCATCCACGGTCAGCTTGCCGTCACGGCCCTTGCCCGCCAGATCCTTGATGGCCTTCTCGATGTCCGCCAGGCTCATGTTGTCGCAGTCGCGCAGCACCGGCGTCACCAGACCACGGGGGGTGGAGACGGCGATGCTGACGTCGAAGTAGTTGTGGTAAACCACGTCATCGCCATCGAGCGCCGCGTTCACTTCCGGATAGCGCTTGAGGGACTCCACCACTGCCTTCACGTAGAAGGACATAAAGCCGAGCTTGATGCCGTGCTTCTTCTCGAAGATCTCGCCGTACTGCTTGCGCAGATCCATGATGGGCTTCATGTTGACCTCGTTGAAGGTGGTCAGCATGGCGGTGGTGTTTTTCGCTTCCAGCAGACGCTCGGCGATGCGCTTGCGCAGACGGGTCATCGGCACCCGCTTGTCGGTGCGACCACCCAGCGGGGCAACCTTGGCTGCCGGGGCTGCAGTTGCGACCGGTGCGGCTGCCGCAGGCTGGCTCTTGACCTTGATGAAGGCTTCCACATCATCCTTGGTGATGCGACCACCCTTGCCGGTACCGGTCAGCTTGGTCACGTCGATGTCGTGCTCGCCAATCAGACGGCGCACCGAGGGGCTCAAGCCATCGGCACCATCATCGGCCACCGCTTCAGCGGGTTTCTCTTTGGTCTCTTCACCGGCCACCGGAGCGGCGGTGAGGATGGCAATCAGTTGACGGGACAACACGGTTGCCCCTTCCCCTTGCAGAATATCCCCCAGCACACCGGCTTGCGGTGCCGGCACTTCCAGCACCACCTTGTCGGTCTCGATGTCGACCAGCACTTCGTCACGGGCGACCAGATCGCCCGGTTTTTTGTGCCAGGTGGCGATAGTGGCATCGGCCACTGATTCCGGCAGATCCGGTACCTTGATTTCGATAGTCATCCAATCAGTTCCTTTTTACTTCTATGCCAGAGGCTTTACAGGGTAAGGGCATCTTCCACCAAGGCTTTTTGCTGCTTGGCGTGGACAGACATGTAACCGACGGCCGGCGAGGCTGACGCGGGGCGACCGGCATAACGCAGGGTGGCTCCGGTTGGCAGCACGCCATCGTAGTGGTGACGGGTGCAGTACCAGGCGCCCTGGTTCTGCGGCTCTTCCTGACACCAGACAAAGTCGGTGACATGGCTGTAATCGGCCAGAATGGCGCGCACTTCCTCTTCCGGGAAGGGGTAGAGCTGCTCAATTCGCACCAGAGCCACATCTTGCTGCTCGGCCTTGCGACGGGCATCGAGCAGGTCGTAGTAGACCTTGCCGGAGCAGAAGACCACGCGCTTGACCGCTTTCGGATCCAGCGCATCGATCTCGCCGATGGCGTTCTGGAAGGTACCTTCCGCCAGCTCTTCAAGTTTGCTCACCGCCAGCGGAT
Source organism: Aeromonas sp. DNP9 (assembly GCF_001728955.1). Classification (NCBI taxonomy): domain Bacteria; kingdom Pseudomonadati; phylum Pseudomonadota; class Gammaproteobacteria; order Aeromonadales; family Aeromonadaceae; genus Aeromonas; species Aeromonas sp. DNP9. Next base: position 55,777 of record NZ_LYSQ01000025.1, read on the forward strand.
GGCGCAGCAGGGATTTGGGCGTCATCACGATGAGCGGACGGCGCATCGGACGTACCACCTGACGACGCAGCATATGGAACACCTGCGCCGGGGTTGAGGGCACGCACACCTGCATGTTGTGCTGAGCGCACATCTGCAGATAACGCTCCAGACGGGCGGAGGAGTGCTCCGGGCCCTGCCCCTCGTAACCGTGCGGCAGCAACATGGTCAGGCCGCACATCCGGCCCCACTTCTGCTCACCGGAGGAGAGGAACTGATCCACCACTACCTGAGCACAGTTGGCGAAGTCGCCGAACTGGGCTTCCCAGATGGTGAGGCCAGCCGGCTCGGCGCTGGCGTAGCCATATTCAAAGGCCAGTACCGCGTTCTCGGTCAGCACAGAGTCATACACCTCGAACGGGCCTTGCTCGTCGTGCAGGTTGCACAGCGGGGTATAGGTGCTGGCATCGGTCTGGCTGTGCAGCACGGCGTGGCGGTGGAAGAAGGTGCCACGGCCGGAATCTTCACCGGTAAAGCGGATGCGGGACCCCTTGTCCACCAGGGTTGCGTAGGCCAGGGTCTCGGCAAAGCCCCAATCCACTAGCTTCTCGCCAGCGGCCATCAGACGGCGGTCTTCGTAAATTTTCTCGACCTGACGCTGCAGCACGTGGGTCGCCGGATACTGGCTCACCCGCTCGCCGAGGCTCTTGAGATGATCCATTGGCACGGCACTCTCATAGGCCATGTTCCAGTCGTGGCCCAGATAAGGGGTCCAGTCGACGGAGTGCAGCTCCATCGGCCGCCACTCCTTGCTCACCCGCTCGCCGCGATCCAGCGCTTCGCGATACTCGTTGACCAGTTCGGTCGCCCGCTCCTGGGCGAGGCTCCCCTCGGCCACCAGCTGATCGGCGTAGATCTTGCGCGGGGTCGGGTGCTGCTTGATCTTCTGGTACATCAAAGGCTGGGTTGCGCTCGGCTCGTCCGCTTCGTTGTGACCGTGACGACGGTAGCAGACCAGCTCGATCACCACGTCGCGTTTGAAGGTATTGCGGTAATCCAAGGCAATCTGGGTCACCAGCACCACGGCTTCCGGATCATCCCCGTTGACGTGCAGCACCGGCGCCTGCACCGCCTTGGCGATGTCGGTGCAATATTCGGTGGAACGCAGGTCACGGATATAGGAGGTGGTGAAACCAACCTGGTTATTGATGACGATGCGCACCGTCCCGCCGACACCATAGGCACGGGTCTGGGACATGTTGAAGGTCTCGGCCACCACGCCCTGACCGGCCATGGCCGAGTCACCGTGAATGGTGATGGGCAACACGCTGGAGCCATCCTTGTCACCGCGACGATCCATACGGGCACGGACCGAGCCGATGACCACAGGGTTGACGATCTCGAGGTGAGAGGGGTTGAACGCCAGCGCAAGGTGGACGTTGCCACCCGGGGTGGCGAAGTCGGAGGAGAAGCCCATATGGTACTTCACATCACCGGTGCCCCAGGATTCGCCATGCTTACCGGCAAACTCGTCGAACAGGTCCTGCGCCCGTTTACCGAGCACGTTGATCAGCACGTTGAGGCGACCGCGGTGTGCCATACCGATAACGGCCTCTTTGCAGCCCTGCTCACCGGCGCGACGGATCAGCTCCTTGAGCATGGGGATCATGGCGTCGCCACCTTCCAGCGAGAAGCGCTTGGCTCCCGGAAACTTGGCGCCCAGATATTTCTCCAGCCCTTCGGCGGCGGTCAGGCTCTCGAGGAAACGGGTCTTCTCTTCGAGGGTGTAGCTCCCCTTCCCTTCAATGGATTCGAGACGCTGTTGCAGCCAGCGCTTCTCTTCCGTGGAGGTGAGGTGCATGTAGTCGGCGCCTATGCTGCCGCAATAGGTCTTCTTCAGCGAGGCGTAGAGGTCGGAGAGCACCATTGTCTCGCGACCGATGGCGTAGGAGCCCACATTGAAGGTGGCCTCCATATCTGCGCCCTGCAGGTTGTGGAACGCAGGATCCAGTTCGGCAACGGTTTCACGCTGCCACAGGCCCAGCGGGTCCAGATTGGCATTCTGGTGACCACGGAAACGGAAGGCGTTGATCAGCTGCAATACCCGCACCTGCTTGGCATCCACTTGCGGATCGGAGACGGGGGCACTGTAGCGAGAGGGATCCTTGGCCAGACGACGGAAATAATCGCGGACCTGGGAGTGGGGTTGTTCAACCGCATGGCCATTGACCTGGGGCAGCTCGCTAAACAGGCTGCGCCACTCGTCGGACACGGAGTCAGGATTTTCCAGGAAGGATTCGTACAAATCCTCGATATAGCTTGCATTCGCACCAGCCAGGTGAGATGACTCCAACCAGGCCTTCATCACGCCGTTATGCATTTCTATCCCTTGTACTTCTTGTTACTGCTGCGCAGCTTGTAGGGGTCAAATAGCCATCCTGCCACGGGTGGGATGGCTATCCAGAGGTCGGGCCAGCACCTGGCCGGCCCTGATACTAAACAGCCCGATTGAGCAACATCGACTTGATCTGGCCAATCGCCTTGGTCGGGTTCAAGCCTTTCGGACAGACGTTCACGCAGTTCATGATGCCATGGCAGCGGAACACGCTGAATGCGTCGTCCAGATTCCCCAGTCGTTCGGTGGTCGCGGTGTCGCGGCTGTCAGCCAGCCAGCGGTAGGCGGCGAGCAGCCCGGCCGGACCGATGAACTTGTCGGGATTCCACCAGAAGGAGGGGCACGAAGTAGAGCAGCAGGCACAGAGAATGCACTCGTACAGGCCGTCAAGCTTGGCGCGCTCTTCGGGGGATTGCAGGTGCTCACGCACCGGCGGCAACTTGTCATCATTGATGAGGAAGGGTTTGACCTTCTCCCACTGGGTGTAGAACTGGGTCATGTCGATCACCAGATCACGGATCACCGGCAGGCCGGGCAAGGGGCGGATAACGACGTTATTGCCCTTCTTCAGCAGGTCGGAGAGCGGGGTGATACAGGCAAGACCGTTCTTGCCATTCATGTTGAGACCGTCTGATCCACAGACCCCTTCGCGGCAAGAGCGGCGGAAGGCGAGCGTGGGATCCAGCTCTTTCAACTGGATCAGTGCGTCGAGCACCATCATGTCGGAACCTTCAGGAATATCAAGACGATATTCCTTCATATGGGGGACGTTATCAACATCCGGATTGTATCTGTAGACAGAGAATGTGACGTTCATAGGGCTGGCTCCGCAATCAGTAAGTCCGGACCTTGGGCGGGAACGCCTCACGGGTCTTGGGTGACATGTTGACAGCGCGACGGGTCATGGACTCGGTGTCCGGATGATAGAGGCTGTGGCACAGCCAGTTCTCATCGTCGCGATCCGGGAAGTCGAAGCGGCAATGAGCACCGCGACTCTCGGTACGGAAGTTGGCGGCAACCGCCGTGGCAAACGCCGTCTCCATCAGGTTGTCCAGCTCCAGGCACTCGATGCGCTGGGTGTTGAACTCTTTGGAGGTGTCATCCAGACGGGCTGACTTGAGGCGTTCGCGGATAACCTTGAGCTCGGCCAACCCTTCTGCCATCGCCGCACCTTCGCGGAATACGGAGAAGTTGTTCTGCATGCAGCGCTGCAGGTCTTTGCGGATCTGCACCGGGTCTTCACCGTCACGGCAATTTTCCCAGCGGTTGAAGCGGGCCAGTGCGGCATCCAGATCCGACTCGGAAGCATCGCGGCCGTGATCCATCTCGCCCAGGGTGTTGACCAGATGCATGCCGGCCGCGCGGCCGAACACCACCAGATCCAGCAGGGAGTTGCCACCCAGACGGTTGGCGCCGTGTACGGAGACGCAGGCAATCTCGCCCACCGCAAACAGACCGACTACCGGCACATCGTTGCCGTTCTTGTCCTGGGTCAGGCACTGGCCATTCACGTTGGTCGGCACGCCGCCCATCATGTAGTGGCAGGTCGGGATGATCGGGATCGGCTCTTTGACCGGATCCACGTGGGCGAAGGTGCGAGAGAGCTCGCAGATGCCCGGCAGACGGGATTCCAGCACCTCTTTGCCGAGGTGATCCAGCTTGAGCTTGATGTGTGGACCCCAGGGACCGTCGCAACCACGGCCTTCGCGGATCTCGATCATGATGGAGCGGGCCACCACGTCGCGACCGGCCAAGTCCTTGGCGTTTGGCGCGTAACGCTCCATGAAGCGCTCGCCATCTTTATTGAGCAGGTAGCCGCCTTCACCACGGCAGCCTTCAGTTACCAGCACCCCAGCCCCGGCGATGCCGGTCGGGTGGAACTGCCACATCTCCATGTCCTGCACGCCGACGCCGGCACGCAGCGCCATGCCGACACCGTCACCGGTGTTGATGTGGGCATTGGTGGTGGACTGGTAGATACGACCGGCACCGCCAGTCGCCAGCACGGTGGCCTTGGCCTTGAAGTAGACCACTTCACCGCTCTCCATATCGATGGCGGTACAACCCACCACGTGGCCATCCTGGTTTTTCACCAGATCCAGCGCATACCACTCGGAGAAGACGGTGGTCTTGTTCTTGACGTTCTGTTGGTAAAGGGTGTGCAGCAGGGCGTGACCGGTACGGTCGGCGGCCGCTGCGGTACGAGCAGCCTGCTCGCCACCGAAATTCTTGGACTGACCACCAAACGGACGCTGGTAGACAGATCCGTTGTCGAAACGGGAGAAGGGCAGCCCCATGTTCTCCAGCTCATAGATAGCCTCGGGACCGGTTTTGCACATGTACTCGATGGCTTCCTGATCACCGATGTAATCGGAACCTTTTACCGTGTCATACATATGCCACTGCCAGTTGTCATCGTGGGCATTGCCCAGCGCAACCGTGATCCCGCCCTGGGCGGAGACAGTGTGAGAACGGGTTGGAAAAACCTTGGACAACAGAGCGCAGCTCTTGCCGGACTGGGCAATCTGCAGCGCGGCGCGCATACCGGCACCACCGGCACCAATCACCACCGCATCAAATTCACGAGTTGGAATAGTCACCTTACACACCCCACAGCACGACGAAACCCGTCATCAGATAGACAAACAGCACCACGACCAGGGCAAATTGCAGCGCCCCGCGCAGCCCTACCGGCTTGATATAGTCAGTCAGCACCTGCCACAGACCAATCCAGGCATGGATCAGTACGCAGAGCAGGGTCAACAGGGTGAATACCTTGGTGAATGTTTTGGCGAAGAAGCCTGCCCACACCTCGTAGGTGATGTCGTTGAACGCGACAAAGCCCACCAGATAGAGGACATAACAGGTCATGATGAGGGCGGTGGCGCGGATCAGGATGTAATCGTGAACGCCGCTGCGCCCGAAGGTTGCAGAATTGGTTACCATACAAGCACTCCCGCCAATACAGCCAGGATCGCGGTGATCACGAAGGCCACGCGGGCGCTCTGATTGCCGGATTCCAGCTCTTCCCAATAGCCCATATCCATGACCAGATGACGCAAGCCACCCACAATGTGGTATGCCAGCGCAGTCAGGATCCCCCACAGCACGAGTTTGACCAGGAAGTTGTCCATGATGGCAACCACGGTTTCAAACCCTTCGGGAGAGGCGAGTGAAGTACCAAGCATCCACAGCAAGATGCCCAGTGCAACAAAGGTAATGACCCCTGAAACACGGTGCAGGATGGATGCAATGGCAGTGACAGGAAAGCTGATCGTCTGTAGGTCGAGGTTGACCGGTCTCTGTTTGTTTTTCACGCTTGCCCACTCAGCTCCATTGAGCACGTTAGTTATTGTTTTAACTCACACTTGAGGGCACGGAATGGTGATTGTTGGTTTTTTGTTACCAAAACACTCTGAAAAAGCCAAAACGCGAGTTTTCGGTTTCACATCAGGCTTTGCCAAAGCGTTTCAAACACCCGCAGCCATGACCCACGTGGCGCAGTATATCGGCGGCCTTAACCGAAGACAATCAATTAGCTACAAAGAAAACACAAAACCGCAAACTCGATCGCATATTTAATTTAACATTTCATTAATGCCATTAATGGGGTTCCAGCAAAATTGACATTGATAAGGAACTCTGTTTCAAATAAGGCGCTCCAGCCACTTCGGTATGGGTAACAACCTTTGCCAGCGTCATAAAAGTCGTAATAGAGTAGGACTGGAACCAAATTATAAAGAGCAAAGGAGACGTGCTATGGCTGATAAGATAGCCACCCTACACCTGCCCGGAAAAGATCCGGTCGAACTGCCGATCCTCTCCGGCACCATCGGCCCGGATGTCATCGATGTCAGAAAATTGGGATCACAGGGGTATTTCACCTTTGACCCCGGTTTTATGGCGACCGGTTCTTGCAAATCTGCCATTACCTACATTGACGGGGATCAGGGTGTCTTGCTGCACCGTGGTTACCCCATCGCCCAGTTGGCCACCCAGGCCACCTATCTGGAAGTCTGCTACATCCTGCTGTACGGCGAAGCGCCGACCAAGGCCCAATATGCCGAATTCGAACGCCTGGTCACCCGCCACACCATGGTGCACGAGCAGATCGCCTTCTTCTTCCGCGGCTTCCGTCGCGACTCCCACCCCATGGCCATCATGTGCGGTGTAGTCAGCGCCCTCTCCGCCTTCTATCACGATGCCCTCGACATCAATAACGAGCAGCATCGCGAGATCTGTGCCTTCCGTCTGCTCTCCAAGATGCCGACTCTGGCAGCCATGTGTTACAAGTACTCCATCGGCCAGCCGTTCATGCAGCCGCGTAACGCCCTCTCCTATGCCGGTAACTTCCTGCACATGATGTTTGGCGTGCCGACCGAAGAGTACAAGGTCAACCCCATCGTTGAACGCGCCATGGATCGTATCTTTACCCTCCATGCGGATCACGAGCAGAACGCCTCCACCTCCACCGTTCGTCTGGCTGGCTCCTCCGGTGCCAACCCGTTCGCCTGTATCGCCGCGGGGATCGCCTCCCTGTGGGGACCGGCCCACGGTGGTGCCAACGAAGCCTGCCTGCGCATGCTGGAAGAGATCGGCTCGGTGGATCGCATCCCCGAGTACATCGCCAAGGCCAAGGACAAAAATGATCCGTTCCGTCTGATGGGCTTCGGTCACCGTGTCTACAAAAACCACGACCCCCGTGCCACCGTGATGCGCGAAACCTGCCACGAAGTACTGACCGAGCTGCAGATCAAGGATCCGCTGCTGGACGTGGCCATGGAGCTGGAGCGTATTGCGCTCTCCGACCCCTACTTCGTCGAGAAGAAACTCTACCCGAACGTAGACTTCTACTCCGGCATCATCATGAAGGCGATCGGCATCCCGATGAGCATGTTCACCGTGATCTTCGCCATCTCCCGCACCATTGGCTGGATTGCGCACTGGAACGAGTTCCACTCAGACCCGGACAGCAAGATTGGTCGCCCACGCCAGCTCTACGTAGGCCACCCGCTGCGCGAGTTCACTCCACTCGAGCAGCGCTAACCACTGAGCTGATATGGTTTGTTACAAAGGCGGTCATTGACCGCCTTTTTGTTTGCCGCTCTAATGCCCCCTTTCGCGTTAAGGAGTCCATTATGAAACCACTGTTTATCAGCGCAGCCTTGCTGCTGACCGCCTGCCAGAGCACCCCCGCCTCGTCACAGGGGGAGACCCTCTATATCAACAGCCAGTTGGTCGATTGCGTCGGGGTTGGCCCAATGCAGTGCATGCAGGTTCGCAGTGATGAGCAGCAGCCCTGGACGCTGTTCTACCAGAATATTAAAGGCTTCCAGTTCGAGCCGGGCTACCAGTTTCAGCTCACCGTGAGCAAGGAGCAGCTCACCGATGTGCCGGCCGATGCCCCCTCCGTGCGCTATCAGCTGATCAAGGTAGTGAACAAGGTCGCCAGCAAGTAACAAACACGATCAAAAAAACGGGGGATGGCTTATGCCATCCCCCGTTGGTTTATGGGTACTGCGCCTCATCAGGCACGATCAGGTCGGCGCCAACACCATATGCAGCAACGGATAGGGCTTGCCCTGACCATCCAGTGGCGAGCGACCCGTCACGGTGAATCCCATCTTCAGATAGAAGCCCACCGCCTGTTCGTTTTGCTCGTTAACGTCAACCAGCGTCGCGCCGCACTGGCTGATGGCATGCGCCACCAGCCAGCGACCCACGCCACTGCCGCGCGCCTCGGGAGCCACAAACAGCATCTCCAGCTTGCCCTCGTGCACTCCGCTAAAACCCGTAATGAGTCCCTCTTCTGTACGAGCACAGTGCAGTGTCACCGCATCGAAATAGCGCTCCAGAATAAGCGGTCTGAGAGCGAGGATCTCGGCCTCTGGCAGGAAGTGGTGGGTTGCCCGCACCGAGCCCTCCCACAGATCGATGAGGGTTTGATAATCCTCCCCGTTTGCGTGTGCAATCTGCATGGTTGTTTATCCACTTTTTAACATGACTAACCTTCAGCGTTGTTCGCATTCGTTACCCATGACGAGGAGCGAACATGATGATGGCCATTCCAATCAGCGCAATGAACGAACCAACAAGATCCCACATACTCGGCCGAATACCATCCACTAACCAAAGCCAGAAGATGGCGACGAAGATATACACACCGCCATATGCCGCATAGACACGCCCTGCAGCGGTAGGATGCAACGATAGTAGCCAGGCAAACAGCATGAGACTCAATCCTGCGGGGATCAGTAACCAGATGCTGCGACCCTGAGTCAACCAGAGATATGGCAAATAACAGCCAAGGATCTCGAAAAAAGCCGTAATCAGAAACAAGGCTATCGTTTTTAGTTCAAGCATGAGCGGCCTGTGCCCCCTGAAAAATGGGGAATACTAAAGCAAGCCACTGGATAACGTAAGCCGAGCGCTCTCTTTGACCATCCATTCAGGCAAACCTTCAGCAACAAACCTGAGCAATCTGCCCTGCAGGAGCAGGGCAGACTGTGGTTGATTAACGAGCCTGCACCGCTTGCAGCAGCACCGACATATCAGCACCAAAGTGGCGGCTGCGGATCGCCTCGCGAATATCCGCTTCGCTATAACGGCTGCCCGGATAGACCACCACGCAGGAGGTGTCGCCGGGCTTGAGGAAGTGGGTCTCGCCAAACGGGGTATAACGGGTGGCGCCGATGCTGATGAGCGCGTGGGGAGGATGCCCCGCCTGCGCCAGCAGCCCCTGAATGTGCTCCGCCGGCCCCTCATCCTGCTGATGGTTGAACTTGTCGATGGCCCAGTCGAGCAGCTTGCCGTGGAAGTAGCTGTAGTCGATGGCGGCGCTGTCTACCCCGTAGGCGTGCAGCTCGCCATCGCGCTCCAAATAGCAGGCGATACGATAGTCATCGAGCTCGCAACCGGCGGTAAAACCGGAAAGCGGCAGCAGGTTGGCCGCCAACCCCTTGCTCTCTTCGCCCCAGTTCTTCTTCTCGCTGATCTTCTTGGCGTTGGGACGGCGGATGGAACAATCGTTATAGGCACCAAAGGCGCGGGGATGGATCGCCACCACCTGCTTGCCGGCATACTCCAGCTCGCACCAGAGGGCTACTTCCGGCTCGATCTGCACCTTCTCGTCACCACTGACCGCCGCTTCCGGCAGGAAGATCGCCTTGTCGCTCAACGGGAATACCCCAAGCTGACCCGGATGGCCCGGCACGAAGAAGGGGAACAGCGCCTTGGGCGCCGTGGTATCGCGCACCACGACCGCCACGAAATCCGACGCTTCACCCGCCTGCTCCAGATGACCGGCGAAATTGCCCGCGACCCCGAGTCCGATAAACTTGCTCTCTGCTGCTATCTGCATCTTGCTCACCTGCATCTTGCCAACGCAAGGTAGCAGGCTCGTCGCCTACTACCGCTAAAGTGGCAAGATTAAACCACAAGGACCCCGCCTTCGCCCAGTCCGGCCCTGTAGTGATGTGCGCCAGTCCGCTTTTTTAGGGACGAGAAGGCTGTGGTGAACCAGCCATTGCGCACTCATTCAGCTACGCGGTCACCGCGCTGGAAACAGTGCGTTTCCGGCATCTCCTCTCTTTCTCCTTGGGACTCAACTTCATCTTTGTTAGGCTGCCTGCATGCAAAACAGCGGCGCACCTGATTACGCCACAGCTCATCACGGCAACCCCATCGGAGAGAAAACAGATGATCGACAAACTCGCCTGGCTCACCTTTAAAGATCAGCAACTGCTCTGCGCCCGCTCCCACGGCAAGGCGATCTACTACATTCCCGGTGGCAAGCGGGAACCGGGTGAGAGCGACGAGGCGGCGCTAATCCGCGAGATTGAGGAGGAGCTGGCTGTCACCCTGCAGCCCGATACCCTGCACTTTGCCTGCGAGTTCAGCGCCCAGGCCGATGGCAAACCGGCAGGAGTCGAGGTGAGACTGCGCTGCTACACCGGCGAAGCGAGCGGCACCCCGATCGCCTCGGCAGAAATTGCCGAGCTGCGCTGGCTCGACAGCTCTCACCTCGATGAGCTCTCCCCCGTCTCCCGCTTGCTGTTTACCTGGCTGGTTGAGCAGGAGCTGATCCGCTGACAAGCCGTACTCGCGGCGAGCATACGTACCCACCTCATATGAACCAGCGATGGCAATCAGCCACATAACAACGCAACGACAAGGATGTCAGATGAACATTGTGGAAGTTAAGAGTGCAGCAACCTACCAAAGTGCGCTCATCACCCTGCTGCAAGATTGTGTCGATAGCGGCGCCTCGGTCGGTTTTTTACCGCCGCTGACCACGGAGGAATCTACCCGCTACTGGCAAGGAGTTGAAGCGGATCTAGCGGCAGATCACCGAAAGCTATGGCTTGCCCTTGAGCAACAACAGCTCGTGGGAGCGATTCAGCTCGCGCTCTGTGGCAAGGCCAACGGTCGCCACCGGGCCGAAGTGGAAAAACTGATGGTACTGCAAACGGCGAGAGGTAAAGGTGTCGGTCGTGCGCTGATGCAGGCCTTGGAACAAGGCGCCCATGCCGCGGGCCGTTCGCTGCTGGTGCTGGATACTCGCGCCGGTGATGTGGCCTCCCACCTCTATCGTCAACTCGGCTATCAGGAAGCGGGCCAGATCCCGAGCTTTGCACGCAACGCCGATGGCTCCCTTGCTGCGACCGTCATCTTCTACAAACCGCTCTGACCATCCCCTATCCCTTATCCCTTATCCAAATACAGCAGGGCCGCACCAAGCGGCCCTGCTTGTTGCCAGCGTGACTGTTTGTTGCAGCAGTATGGCTTGCGACGGATTGCCACGATACGGCCATTGCTCCTGTATGCCTCAACACCGCCAATTGCTCGCCCCAAAATACAACCAAACAAACAGAAAGATTAATTAATGATTAAAACGCCCCCCTTTTCTTCTTCATCTATTGCCTCATCAGGCGTATCGTGAGAGACCCATTTGATAATCAAATCTATGTTGTTCACTGCCTTGAGGAATAATGGATGCCCACTTTGCCCCGTACAGTTACCTCCCCCAAAAAGTTCATCATCGGTCAACACCTTCTCCCGCAACTCCATGAGCACGTTAAAGATTTTGGTGACTATGCGTTGCTCATCAGCGATGAGTTCATTCTGGAGCGGGTACGGGAAGAAGCTTTGGCGGGGCTCTTGCAGGCAGGCCTCAGGGGAGTGGTCGACAAGTTTCGCTACGAATGCACCGAACAGGAGATCCACCGCCTGACCCACCTTGCAGAGCAATATGGTGCGAATGTGATTGTCGGGATCGGCGGCGGCAAGACGCTTGATGTCGCCAAGGCCGTGGCCTTCTATCTGCGCCGTCCGGTTGTACTGTTCCCGACGATTGCCTCCACGGATGCCCCCTGTACGGCGCTGGCGGTGATCTACAACCAGGCGGGTGAATTTGAACGCTATCTGTTCCTGCCGCAAAATCCGGACGTGGTGCTGGCTGACACTGCCATCATTGCCGCCGCCCCTCCCCGCTTCTTTTCCGCAGGCGTCGGCGATGCCCTGGCCACCTATTTCGAGGCGCGCGCCTGCTATCGGGCGGACGGGCTCAATCTGGTCGGCAAGCGTCCTTCACGCACTGGCCTTGGCCTGGCACAGCTCTGTTACGAGCTGCTTGGTGAGAACATCGAGCTGGCCATGGATGCGATACGCCACCATGTCTCGACTCCGGCGCTGGAGCAGGTTATCGAGGCCACCATCTACCTCAGCGGGGTCGGCGCCGAAGCCGGTGGACTGGCCGCAGCTCATGCCGTCAACAACGGCATGTCACTGATCCCGGAGCTCCATCGTGCCCAGCATGGCGAGAAGGTGGTCTTCGGCCTGCTGACCCAACTTGTGCTTGAGCGCGCCCCGCAACATGAACTTGATGAGGTGTTTCGCATCATCGACTGTGCAGGTCTGCCCATGACGCTACCAGAGCTGGGGCTCACCCACTTTGATGAAAGCGAGTGGCGCAAGGTGGCGCAGCTGGCCTGCGATCCCCTAGATACCATGGGCAACATGCCGATGACAGTGAGTGAACAGGATGTCTACGCCGCCATGGTAGCGGCCAATGCCATGGCTGAGCGTTATCGCCTCCGCCATCCCCGCATCTGATGGCTTGCCGCACTAAACAGGCAAACAGCAAAAAGGCTTGCCCATTGGCAAGCCTTTTTCATCTGCATCCCACCCCCTTGTCGGGATAGACGAAAGTCCGCGTTGACTCAGGGCAGTTTCACCGCTCGCACTTCAACCTCTGGCAGGGCGAAGGCATCTTGCGCGGCGATGAGTTGCAGCTCGTAAGCCTGCTGGCGCCAGGTCTCCTGCAGCACCGCATCCACCGAGGCGTTGGTGCGCTCGAACGCGCTGACCGCATCGTGACCGGCCAGCAAATTGGCCAGCATCAGGGCGCTGATAAGATCGCCAACCCCCACCGGCTGGCGGGCAAAGTCATAGAGCGGACGGGCAATCAGGTAATCCCCTTGCGGAGTTGCCAGCAGCATCTCGAAGCGGCTGGAGTCCTGCGCCGCACGACCGAGATGTTTGACCAGCACCAGCTTGACGCCGCGGGCCAGCAGCTGATGGGCAGCCGCGCGGGTCTGATCCAGATCTGCCAGATGGGTATCACAGAGGGTCTCCAGCTCCAGCAGGTTGGGGGCCATCATGTCGGCCACCGGCAACGCCTGCTCGGTCAGGAAACGGGTAACGCCAGGAGCGACGATACACCCCTTCTCCGGGTGACCCATCACAGGGTCGCAGAAGTAGATGGCATCGGGGTTGGCCGCCTTGACAGCGTTGACCACGGTCAGGATCTCGTCCCCCTGCTCGGCGGAGCCAAGGTAGCCACTCAGCACGGCGTCACACTGGCTCAACACCTCGATATTGCCCAATCCTTTCACCAGCGCACTGATATGACCCGCCGGCATCGCCATCCCCTGCCACCCCTGGGCATATTGGGTGTGGTTGGAAAACTGCACCGTGTTGATGGGCCATACATCCATACCAAGGCGGCGCATGGGGAAGACGGCCGCGCTGTTGCCGGCACAACCAAAGACCACGTGGGACTGAATAGAGAGAACGGATTTCATCGGGAATACCACAGCAAAGGATCAGCAAGGTGGGCAATATATCGGATGAAGATAACGATGCGCCACCTTGGCGCGGGATGAACAGGCAATTTCCTGACTAAAGACAGGTTTTTTACGCCATTTGGCCCGCGTCGACAGGGTGAGCGGAGCCATGATCCGCCGCATCACCGTCCATCACATGCCGTTGTACTCAACGCCATGACGGGCAAAGTGATAGACCCATCCCTCATCACACGGCATGTCACTGGGTGGCGAAATCAGCTCAGGCAATACCGTCACCTTGCCACCAGCGGCATATTGCAGCGCCATCAGGGCGCAGAGCGACGCATCATAGCGATCGGTGCCGACCAGCACATCCGCAGGCAGCTGCGCCGCCAGCTCGGGCCGTGCCGGGGAGGCCTTGCCGCCCACTTTGGCCAATGCCGGATAGACCTCCAGCACGGCGCGACTGGCCTTCGGGGCAACGGTCGGCACCAGTTGCAGATCCGAGAGTCGCGGCAGCATGGAGAGCGCCAGGGTGGCGTTGTTGCCGAGCCGGTCGAAGGTAGCCGAGAGCGGCTTCTTGCCGTACTGCTGATACAACCAGCGCTCGCAGTCGCGATAGGCGTAGGGGTTGTCTATCTCACGCTCGGGAGCGGCGCAACTGTGTGGTTGGCCGTTGAGCAGATCCCGCAAGGCGCGGGGAAAGGCGAGCGGCGCATCGATACCGAGCGCCAGTTGCGGGCAGGCTTCTACCTGCATCAGGGTCAGCTCGTTTTGCAGGGCGGGACGCAGCAGAGCGGCCAGATCTGGCGCCACCCGCGAGCTCAGACGAAACAGCGGCGACACCCCGAGCCAGTGCAGGCGGTTGGATTCGGCCTGCCAGCCCACCACGGCCACCGCCTGGGCACTGCCCTGCCAGCCACGCACATCCCAGCCGATCCCGATTGCACTCATCTGCCCTGCCGTCATCAATTACCTCTGTTCGCCTGTCACAAGTTGCAAGAGACACAGGGTAATCAGCAGAGGCCCTTAACGCAAAGCGAACCGCCCACTCAGAACGATTTCTGGAAGTTCACCAGCGGCAGAATGGGGAACACACCGTTGGCGGCATAGTTGGCCAGCCCGATCTGCAAGCCGTCGAGGTGCTTGGTCGCATTGATAAAGCCAATCTGGAAGGTGGTACGCTCGGCATAATTGACCAGACCGACGCTGGCCAGCGCATTGCCCTTGGCGATATTGACCGCCCCCCAGTTAAGCCCCTGCACATTGTTGGTCAGGTTGACCAGCCCCAGATTGACGCCGGTATCCTGGCCTTCGTGCCAGTTGATGGCGTTGATAGCGACCCCGCCAAACTGGTGACGCACCCGACCAGCACCGAGGAAAATCCCGAGCTGCAGACCGCTGAACTGATCCACATCGGAGAGGGCGAAGATCGGCAAATCAATACCCTTCACCTGACCGGTCCGACCGTAGAGCAACGAGGCGCGCGCCCCTTCCACCTGATGGGACGCGGGCAAATTGACCCCGGGCAGCGAGACCTGCACCGGAGTACTGGCCTGCGCGACACCGCACAGAGTAAGGGCGCTGCATGCCAGCAGCAGGCGGGAGAGTGTCATGGAAAGTTCCTTGGGCCATTGAAAGTGGCCCGATCCTAACAGTCAGGGGAGAGTGTGGGCACACCAGCAGGGACGAGGTGCGTCACGATACGTCACGGGTGGCCCTCTCACCTCTCTATCAGGTCTTGCGAAAGCGCCACCTCAAAGACAATCGGCCACTTTTTCACAGCGAGTGGCCCCTCTTCCTTTCTTTGCCTGAGCGAACTGCCTAAAATAGTCGCCCTGCTGTATCCGGCATTCATCCATCTAGAGGATTTCCCATGGAGACGTTTCTGCTCGAAGGTCACCCCTTCGTTGCCTTGTGTGACCTTATCAAACATCAGGGGTGGGCCGATTGTGGCGGCGCCGCCAAAGCCCTCGTTGCCGAAGGGCTGGTCGAGGTGGACGGTCAGGTCGAGACTCGCAAGCGCTGCAAGATCGTGGCCGAACAGGTGGTCAACTTCAACGGCATGAAGGTCGTGGTGAAAGAGGGCGTCAGCCCGGAGATTGGCTAATCCCGTCTTGGGGAGCCACTCTCCGGTAACCCGCTAGCTGGCCTTGATCGACAGGGTCAGCACAAAACGCGCCATCGCCTCATCCCCGTTCAATGACGGACAAGTGGCCACCACCTGGATGGGGCGATTTATGCGCTGACCGCTTGCCAGCGATTCGTCGATCATGGCGTCAATATCCTCCCCCGCTGCGCAGTCGAACTGCACATCCCCCTCCGGTCGTTTCAAAAACTCCCCCTGCACATCCTTGAAGGCGAAGTGCACCTTCTTGCGCCGCTGCCGCCCCTTCTCCATCACCAGCAGACCGCCCACCAGATCGGCGCCGGTCGCCAGCGCACCAAAATACATGCTGCCCAGGTGGTTGCGGGTACGCCAGCCAAGGGGAATGCGAATGCGCAGCGCCTTGGCGTTCATCTCTTCGATGATCGGGGCACAAAACCCGATGACGGGAATGTAGCGCCAGGCGAACAGCCGGAGCGCCAGATTGGCTTTGAAGCGTTGCAAATCCATATGCGAACTGATCCGATGAGTTAATGTAAACAACATGTTGCCTGCATCTGCGCCATTCGACAAGCACAGGGATCACGGTTACGACCTTTTGCCCAACGCAAAAAAACAGAGGGAACCGCACTGGTTCCCTCTTTTCGTTCATGTCGCTGTTACAGCAAATGTGCCGATCAGGCGCGCTTCTCTTCCAGCCAGGCCCCCTGACTCTGCATCTCGAACAGCTGGGCATAGTGACCGCCGAGGGCCATCAGCTCGCTGTGGCTGCCCCGCTCGCTCACCTGACCGCGGGAGAGCAGCAGGATCTCGTCCGCATCGACGATGGTCGAGAGGCGGTGGGCGATGGCGATGGTGGTGCGGCCACGACGGGCAGCAGAGATCGCCTGCGACAGCGCCAGCTCGGTCTGGGAGTCCACACTCGCCGTCGCTTCATCCAGAATGAGGATGCGCGGATCCCCCACCAGCGCCCGGGCAAAGGAGAGCAGTTGCCGCTGACCGGCGGAGAGGTTCTTGCCCCCCTCCTCCATCAAGGTGTTGATCCCCTGTGGCAAGCTGCGCACAAAGTCGGCCAGCTGCACCTCGCTCAACGCCTGCCAGAGCCGCGCTTCGTCTATTCCGGCGCGGCCGAGACGCAGGTTCTCCGCCAGGGTGCCGACGAAGATAAAAGGATCTTGCTGCACCATCCCGATGCTGCGGCGCACCGCCGCCAGCGACAGGGTATCCAGTGCGTGATCATCGAAGCGGATCTGCCCCTGATCCAGCGGATAGAAGCCCATCAGCAAGCTGATAATGGTGGACTTGCCGCTGCCGGTATGGCCCACCAGCGCCAGCATCTGGCCCGGTTTTGCGGCAAAACTGACCTCCCGCAGCACCTGCTGCTCACCATCGTAGGAGAAGCTCACCCGCTCGAAACTGACCCGCCCTTCCAGCGGGCGCAGCTCGCCCTCGGTGCTCTCGCGGGTTTCATCGAGCAGGGCAAAGACCCGCTCCCCCGCCACCATCGCCTGCTGCAACTGGTTGAGCTGGTTGGTCATCTCGATGAGCGGCTCGATCATCCGCCCCAGATAGCTGATAAAGGCGTAGAGCACCCCCACCTGAATGGCACCGGCGTGGCTACCCCCCTCGTGGGCGAACAGCGCCAACAGACCGATCAGCACCATCATGTAGAAGAGATCGATGAGCGGGCGCAGCAAAATGCCGTTGATCTTGAGGCTCTTGATCCGTGCCGACCAGTGCTGCTGGTTCACCTCGGCAAAGGCGTTGGCAAAGTGGCGCTCCTGCACCATCGCCTGGATCACCGGCATCCCCTGCAGCGACTCGTTGAGGCGGCTGTTGATGTCGGAGAGCAGGCTGCGAGTCGCTCGCACCACCGGCACGCTCAGTTTCTGGTAGAGCCACATCACCCCGCCCACTGCGGGCAGCAGCAGGGAGCAGACCAGCATCAGCCGCAGATCCAGCAGCGCCATGGAGATGAGGATGCCGCACAGCAGCACCACCTTTTGCACCAGCAAGCCGATCACCTGCACATAGAGGTTCATGATCGCCTCGGTGTCGTTGGTGATGCGGGAGATGAGCGAACCGGAGCGATGCTTGTCAAAGTAGCGGGCCGGCAAACGGATGGCGGTGGCAAATACCTGCTCGCGCAAAGTTTGCACCACCGCCTGAGCGATGCGGTTAAAGCGCAGGGATTGCAAATAGAAGCCCGCCGCCGAGAGCACCTGCAAACCCAGATAGCCCGCCGCAATCAGGGCAATGGTGGGCAGCACGATATTGCGTGGCGCCAGATAGTCATCGATAAAAAGCTTGATCAGCAGCGGCCCGGCAACTTCGGCGCCGGTAGCGAGCAGCAAACAGATCCCCGCCTGAATAAGCCAGCGAGGATACTGGGCGCAGTAGGCGAGCAGTCGTTTAATGGTCGGATTCACAGGCTCTCCTCCACCGCTTCTTCGAGACGCTGGTAACGCACCATATCCGCATACCAGCCATTGTGCGCCATCAGGGTACCGTGATGACCCCGCTCACTGACGGCCCCCTGCTCCAGCACCAGGATCTCGTCGGCCTGCTCCACCGCCGTCATGCGATGGCTGACCAGGATCAGGGTGCGACGATGGGCCTTGAGGGCATGCAGAATTTGCTGCTCGGTGTGGGCATCCACCGCCGAGAGCGCATCATCGAGCACCAGAATGGGCGCCTCCAGCAGCAGGGCGCGGGCAATGGCCAGCCGCTGTTTCTGGCCGCCGGAGAGGGTCACCCCCTTCTCCCCCACCTCGGTCTCATAGCCCTTGGGGAAACGCACGATATCATCGTGGACACAGGCAATGCGCGCCACCCGTTCGATCTCCTCGCGGCTCGCATCGGGTTTGCCAAGGGCGATATTGGCGGCGATGGTGGTGGAAAACAGGAATGGCTCCTGCGGCACATAGGCAAACTGGCTGCGCAGTGTGGCGAGCGGCAGCTGATCAATCGGTACGCCACCCATAACAATCGAACCGTGAGTCGGATTGGCAAGGCGCATCAACAGCTTGAGCAGGGAGCTCTTGCCTGCCCCGGTGCGCCCCACCACCCCGAGCATCCCCCCTTGCTTGAGGGTAACGTCGATATCCGCAAGCAGGGTGCGCTGCTCAAGTTGATAGCTCACCCCTTTGATCTGCAAAGGAAAGGCAGAGGTAAACGCGGCCGGCTGGGCGGGCTCTTCGATATCGCTGCGCTCCCCCAGCAGGCTTTCGATACGGGAGTAGGCGGCGCTGCCCCGCTCGATGATGTTGAACAGCCAGGCGATGGCAAACATCGGCCAGATCAGCTGGCCGAGGTACATGGTGAAGCTGGTGAGCTCACCCAGAGTCAGCTCATCGCGCAGCACCAGCACACTGCCCCCCGCCACCGCGAGGAAGTAGGAGCAACCGATACAAAGGTAGATGACCGGATCGAACTTGGCATCGATGCGGGCCACCGCCATATTGCGCTCCCCCGCCTGTTTGGTCAGCTCGGCAAAGCCTTCATCTTCCAGCGATTCAACCGCATAGGATTTCAACACCCGTACGCCGGAAAGGGCCTCCTGGGTCTTGTTGTTGAGCCTGGAGAAGGCCCCTTGCGCCGCCTTGAACTGGGTGTATATCTGGGTGCCGAAGCGGTTCATGAAATAGGCCATCACCGGCAGCGGCAGCAAGGAGACCAACGTCAACTGCCAGGAGTACTGGCTGCACATGATGGAGAGCACCAATACCCCGACCATGATGGAGTCCACCAGAGTCAGCACCCCTTCGCCAGCGGTCATCTCCACCGCCTGAATGTCGTTGGTGGCATGGGCCATCAAATCGCCAGTACGGTGGCGCTGATAAAAATCTGGGCTCATCCGGGTGAAATGACTGAACAGGCGATTGCGCAATACATAGGCCAGACGGTAAGAGGCACCGAACAGCATCACCCGCCAGACGTAGCGCAGCAGATAAATCAGCACACCCAGACCAAACAGCCCCGCCAGATAGCGCATCAGGGTGCCATTGTCGAGACCGCCCTTGGTGATACCATCCACCACCCAGCCCACCACTTTGGGCGGAATAACGGTCAACAGGGCCACCATCAGCAGCAGGGAGATGGCGGCCAGATAACGGGGCCACTGCTCCTTGAAAAACCAGCTCAATCGTAGAAATACGCTCACACCACCAACCTTTAGCGCTCTCTGCCCGTGACCGCTCCAAGGAGCGGCCATCAGAGAAGCCACGCAGAAATAAAAGAATGAAAACAATCGCCTCCGGCTGGAGGCGATTCGAACGAAAGCTCATCATATCCCGAACCGGGATGGTTGAGAATAATTACTATTTAATTCACTGTGACATGCGATCATCCCCTGATGAATAGGGATTATACGAATTTTCATGCTGCTCACCGGTCAACAGGAAGTGTGACACCTCTTCCCGGGTCTGG
Organism: Aeromonas sp. DNP9; assembly: GCF_001728955.1. Lineage (NCBI taxonomy): Bacteria > Pseudomonadati > Pseudomonadota > Gammaproteobacteria > Aeromonadales > Aeromonadaceae > Aeromonas > Aeromonas sp. DNP9. Next base: position 75,752 of record NZ_LYSQ01000025.1, read on the forward strand.
CTGAACACCTGTTGCAACTGTTCGAGATCCGTCTCGCTTAGCACCTCGTTTTGCCGCAAGCGCCACTCCAGCTCGCCAGCCACCAATTGCAGACGGGCCGCCGAGATATTGGCAGACACCCCCTTGAGGGTGTGCAGCAGCTTGCTGGCCACCTCGGGCTGCTGACGGCGCAGGGCGGAGCGGATCTCCCACAGGTCGTCCTTGTGCTCCGACATGAACAGCTTGAACAGGATCTGCAACGCCTCCTTGTCCTGCTCCAGCCGCTTGAGGGCATCCTGCAGATCGAGGATCCCGATCATATCCGGCGGTTTCACCTCCATGATCCCCGCCTGCTCCACCCCTTGCGGCTTTACCCACTGCAGCAGGTTGTTGTAGAGATCCAGCTTGCTCACCGGCTTGGTGACATAGCCATTCATCCCCACCCCCAGACAACGCTCCTTGTCACCGGGCATGGCACTGGCGGTGAGGGCAATGATGGGCACATCGTGTTTGTCGACCATCTTGCGGATCTGGCGGGTGGCATCGAGTCCGTCCAGCACCGGCATCTGCAAATCCATCAGGATCACGTCAAAAGGCTGCTCTGCGACCCGCTCCACCGCCTCCCGACCATTGCTGACCACACACACCACCGCATCGACGCGCCGCAGATATTCGATGATGAGCTGCTGATTGACCCGGTTGTCTTCCGCCAACAGCACTCGGGTACCCTGCAACAGGGATTTGAAGTGTTGCTGATCCCCCTGAGCCTCGGCCTTGCGCAAGTTGAGCTCGTAGGAGCTGCCGTTGAGCAGTTCGTCCACCTTGGCCAGCAGGGCATTTTCGGTCATCGGTTTGGGCAGAAAATGGGTCAGCCCCATGCTGTCCATCCGGGCGTGCAGCCCCTCTCTGGCCCAGGCGCTGATCATCAGGATGGGGATCCGCCGCCACTGGCTATGCTGATACATCTCCAGCGCCAGATCGAGCCCATCCTCCTGACCCATGCGCCAGTCGAGGATCGCCAACCGCAGATTCGGTCCCTCTTCACGGAGCAGCTGACGGGCGCGGGAAAGGGAGTTAACCGGCAGCACTCGCACTCCCGCCCGAGTCAGAATGTCCCGGGCCAGATCCAGCACCAGTTCGTTGTCATCCATCACCATCACCAGCGGCTGGTTTTCGAAGAAGACTTTCCGTCCAGCGACGCCGTAGACCGCCTGCGCCATCGGAATATCAAACTTGAACAGAGAGCCGACGCCAGGCTTGCTCTCTACGGTGATCCGCCCTCCCATCAGCTCCACCAGACGCTGGGAGATATTGAGCCCAAGACCCGAGCCGCCATATTTGCGGGTATTGCCCGCCTCCAGCTGGGTAAACGCCTGAAACAGTTGGGTCTGCTTCTCTTCGGCAATGCCGATGCCGGTATCGCGCACACTGAAGCGGATCCGCATTGGGTGAGGATTGGCCAGCTCGATGCAGACTTCGACTTCACCGCGTTCGGTAAACTTGATGGCATTGTTCACCAGATTGACCAGCACTTGCCCCAATCGCAGGGGATCTCCACGCAAGAAGACCGGCACCTCCGGTGACTTGCGAATAACCACCTCCACGTGTTTGCGCTCCGCCAGATCGGCAAACATGCCCGCCAGCGAATCGAGCTGCTCGCTGAGATCGAAGTCGATCTCCTCCAACGTCAGCTTGCCGGACTCCACCTTGGTCAAATCAAGGATGTCGTTGATCAGCAGCAGCAGGGTATCGGATGAGGATTTGATCTTGCCCAAATAGTCGCGCTGTTGTTGATCCAGTTCAGTCTGCAGTGCCAGCGAGCTAAAACCTATGATGGCATTCATGGGGGTGCGGATCTCGTGGCTCATGTTGGCCAGAAAATCGCTTTTGGCCTGGGCCAGCAAGCCGGTCTGGCGCGACAGTTCGCTCAGCTTCTGGTTACGGCGCCACAGGGTGAAGGCCACCAGCGCAAAGCAGATCAAAGCTCCGCACAGCACCATCAGATAAAAGCGATTCATCAAAGAGGAGGCGCGCTCCAGCTTGTCGAGTTTCCAGCGCACCAGACTCTCGATCACATGCATGTCGATGAGCTGGTAACGCAAGGTGTGATAGGCAATCACCTGCTGGCTCATCTCCTTGCTCAGGCGGATCAGGGTAGCGATCTCCGGCAAGTTGCCATAACGGGATTGCAACTGCTGTTGCAGCTGGTCCAGCGTAGTCTGTTCACGTTTGTCCCAACTGCGCTGCAGATAGTTGCTCAGTTGCGCCAGCTCCTCCAGGTCTCGATGAAGCGCACTGTCTGACGGGCTTATCCCCCGCACCTTTTTAATCTGGGCCTGCAGGGGCGCATTGAGGTACTCGATAGCCATCTCAATGGCATGAAGCCTGGCCAGCGCCATCAGATAGGTGTCCATGTCATCAAGCAGTGCCTGGGAGAGATCGTCTTGCACCAGCTCGGGATCGCTTCTGACTTCCCGTACAAAACCGTCAAGGGTGATGGATAACTGGTTCAGGCGCTGCTGGACATTGCTGTCATTGGCCTGCTCCCGCCCAAGCAGATAGACGGTATCGGCGTTGATCCGGTTCAGCACCACCTCGGCCGCTTCGTTCAGGTTGTGGGCCTGCTGCTGCTGACTGAGCGACTGCCAGCAGTAGCCCGAAAAGGCAAGCAGCAGGGCAACAATCAGCCCTGGCACAGCACGGTTTTTCCGTGATCCTTTATTCATCCCGTCTCGACTCTCATCTGGTGGTCGCTGAATTATCCGGTCAGGCAATGAACCCTGGGGAATTATCCACTCCCGCTGGGCACTGTGTTACCGTTATTGCTCTGATATTTCGCTATTGTTTCGCGATTGCTTCATTCTGGCTTCTCATCATATCCCCGGCCAGAGCTGATTTAGAAGGAACCAATTATGTCATTTATCACTACTTATTGTAGCCACTGCTTTACCAGGAACCGCCTGCCCGTTACCCATATCGATACATCTGCCAAATGCGGGCGCTGCAAAGCCCTCCTGTTCAGCCAGACCCCTTGCCTCGGGAAGGCGGATAACTTCGATACCCTGATCAACTCAGATATCCCTGTCGTGGTCGATTTCTGGGCCAGCTGGTGCGGCCCCTGCCAGCAGTTTGCTCCGGTATTTCATGAGGTTGCCCATGAACTCGAACCACGGATGCGCTTTGTCAAAGTCGATACCGAGCAACAGAGCACCATTGCCGCCCGTTACGCCATTCGCAGTATCCCCACCCTGATGGTCTTCAAACAGGGCAAACTGGTGAACCAGATAAATGGCTCCTTGCCCAAGAACATGTTCAAGCAATGGCTGGAACAGTTCATGGATGTTTGATTTATATTTCGCACATGTTTTATTTATGTGTTCATTTCCTCATTTTTATCAATGAGTATGTGAGTAGAGGCTGATTTTCAACATGTGAGTCTGTTTCAAACAAGTGAATGGATGTAATCTCGGCAACACAAAAACAACCATAAATTAACCGAGAGAACATTATGCACACATCAGCTGTACCCTCTGCTCCATCTCGCTGGCTGGACATCAAATCAGGGATCGTCATCCTGGATGTTTTGCTACTTTGTGCCATGCTCGCCTGGCTCCCGTTTGATCCCATGGTCAACAAGGGGCTGGGCATTCTGGTCTTTATCGCCATCCTCTGGCTGACCGAAGCACTGCACGTCACCATCACCGCGCTGCTGGTACCCCTGCTGGCTACCGTGCTCGGGGTGTTTGACATGAGCAAATCCCTCACCGATTTTGCCAACCCGATCCTGTTCCTCTTTTTTGGCGGTTTCGCCCTCGCGGCAGCCCTCTCCAAACAGGGACTGGATACCCTGATGGCAGGCAAGGTGATGCACCTGGCCAATGGTCATCTAGGTTGGGGCGTCATCCTGCTCTTTACCATCACAGCCGCCATGTCGATGTGGATCAGCAACACCGCTACCACCGCCATGATGCTGCCACTGGCGATCGGTATGCTGGCACGCCTCGATAGCAAAAAAGAGCGCGCCACCTTCGTCTTCGTATTGCTGGGGATCGCCTACAGCGCCAGTATCGGCGGCATCGGTACCCTGGTGGGTAGCCCACCCAACGCCATCGCAGCCGCCCAGATGGGGATTGGCTTCACTGACTGGATGAAATTCGGCGTTCCAGTAGTGCTGATCCTGATGCCCTGCGGTATTGCCCTGCTCTATCTGGTAACCCGCCCGCGTCTCAGCCACCGCGTCGAGATCCAGGATGTCACCATCAACTGGACCCGCGAGCGTAAAGTGACGCTGGCAATCTTCCTGACCACCGTTGTGCTCTGGATCGGCTCACAACCCATCTCCAACGCCTTTGGCGGTATTCCGCAACTCGACACCCTGATTGCGATGGGCGCCATCGTGGCCATCGTGGTCAGCCGTGTCGCCAGCTGGGATGACGTCAACCAGAACACCGACTGGGGCGTGCTGATGCTGTTTGGCGGCGGTCTGACCCTGAGCGCCATTCTCAAGGCCACCGGTACCAGTGCCTTCCTGGCCAGCCATCTGTCGGCCGTACTCTCCAACGCCAACATTTTTGTCGTGTTGCTTATGCTGGCCGCCTTCGTGGTGTTCCTGACCGAGCTGGTCTCCAACACCGCCACCGCCGCGCTGTTGGTTCCCCTGTTTGCCGGTGTCGCCGAGGCGCTGGGTGTATCACCTGTGGTGATGTCGGTGTTGATCGCTATCGGTGCCTCCTGTGCCTTTATGCTGCCGGTCGCCACGCCGCCCAATGCCATCGTCTTTGCCAGTGGCCACATCCGCCAGAGGGAGATGATGAAAGCCGGTATGGCTCTGAACGTGGTCTTTACCGTGTTGCTCGCCCTGCTGGCCTACTTCGTTGGCGATATCCTCTGATCCACCTCCCCCCCAATAAACAAAAACCCCCGCATTGCGGGGGTTTTCTCATTTATGAATCCGATTAGCCGATGTTGCAGGCCTTCAGATCCCAGATCCGATCCACATAGTCCTGAATAGAGCGGTCGGAGTTGAACTTGCCCATGGTGGCCGAGTTGATGATGGCCTTCTTCGCCCACAGTGCCGGATCCCGATACCAGGTATCGATCAGCTTGTGTGCATCCGAGTAGGACTGGAAGTCCGCCAGGGTCAGGTAAGGGTCTCCCCCTTCCAGCAAGGAGCGCTTGATTGAAGCCAGCTCACCCGGACGACCAGGCGTGAAGTAGTCGGTATCAAACCAGTCCAGCACGGCTTTGAGCTCGGAGTTGGCATAGTAGAAGTCGTACGGGTTGTAACCGCGCGCCTTCAGCGACTTCACTTCGTCCACGTTCAGACCGAAGATGGCACAGTTTTCGGCACCCGCCTCTTCAGCGATCTCGATGTTGGCTCCATCCAGCGTCCCGATGGTGATTGCACCGTTGAGTGCCATCTTCATGTTGCCGGTACCGGATGCTTCATAACCTGCAGTGGAAATCTGCTCGGAGACATCTGCCGCCGGAATCAGCTTCTCGGCCAGACTCACGCGGTAGTTCGGCATGAACACCACTTTCAGCTTGCCCTGGATACGAGCATCGTTATTGACTCGATCCGCCAGCTTGTTAATGGCATAGATGATGTCTTTGGCTAGCTTGTAACCGGGCGCCGCTTTGGAGCCGAAGATAAACACACGCGGATGCATGTCATAGTCCGGGTTGGCCAGCAGACGACGATAGAGTGCCATGATGTGAATGAGGTTCAGCTGCTGGCGCTTGTACTCGTGCAGACGCTTGATCTGAACGTCAAAGATCGCCTCGGCACTGACATCGATACCTGTTTCATCTTTGATGACCTTGACCAGCTTCTCTTTGTTGTGACGCTTGATGGTCATGAACTGCTGCTGGAACGCCTTGTCGTCGGCAAACTTCACCACGCCACGCAGTTTGTCCAGTTGCAGCGGCCACTCTTTGCCCACTACTTCGTTGTAGAGGCCAGCCAGTTCCGGGTTGCACGCCAGCAGCCAGCGACGCGGGGTCACCCCGTTGGTCACGTTGCACATTTTTTCCGGCCACAGCTCGGCATACTCGGGGAAGAGATCTTCCTTCACCAGCTTGGAGTGGATCTCGGCCACACCGTTCACTTTGGACGAACCGATCACGCACAGGTTGCCCATGCGAACCTTGCGCACATCTCCCTCTTCGATGATGGAGAGCTTGGCTTTGATAGCATCGTTGCCCGGCCACTTGGGCTCCACCAACTCGTTCAGGAAGCGGGCGTTGATCTCGTAAATCACCTCCAGATGGCGAGGCAGTACTTTCTCGAACAGGCTGACCGACCACTTCTCCAGCGCTTCCGGCAGCAGAGTGTGGTTGGTATAAGAGAAGACCTGATAGCAGATAGCCCAAGCGGCATCCCAGTTCAGATCTTCCTCGTCAACCAGCACCCGCATCAGTTCCGGGATGGCGACAGTCGGGTGAGTATCGTTGAGCTGAATAGCAATTTGCGCGGCAAAGTTGCTGAAGTCACTGCCATGGACCCGCTTGTAGCGGCGTATGATGTCCTTGATGGAGCAAGCACAGAAGAAGTACTGCTGGATCAGACGCAGCTCTTTACCTGCATCGGTCTCATCGTTCGGATACAGCACCTTGGAGATGGTCTCGGCCTGGGCTTTCTCAGCCTGGGAGTCGATGTAACCACCGGCGTTGAACACGTCCCAGTCGAAAAACTCGGAGGCGCGGGATTCCCACAAACGCAGGATGTTGACGGTGTGACCGCCAAAACCGACCACCGGAATATCCCAAGGCACCCCTTTAATCTTGCGACCGGCGTGCCATACCTTCTTCAGGCCGCCATTGTCACCAAACACGGTCTCGACGTAGCCATAGAGCGGCACTTCTTGCACCGACTCGGGGCGGCAGATCTCCCAGGGGTTGCCATATTCACGCCAGGAGTCCGGACGCTCGATCTGGCGGCCATCCTGGATTTCCTGACGGAACAGACCGTGTTCGTAGTGGATACCGTAACCAACAGCCGGATAGTTCAGAGTGGCCAGCGAGTCGATAAAGCAGGCAGCCAGACGACCCAGGCCGCCGTTGCCAAGTGCCATGTCAGGCTCTTGTTCGCACAGGTCGGTCAGTTCCAGACCGAGTTCGCCCAGCGCCTCTTCGCAAGTCTTGTAGAGGGAGAGGTTGTGCAGGTTGTTGGAAGTCAATCGTCCCATCAGGAATTCAGCAGAGAGATAGTGAATCGCACGAGTATCTTTCTTGAAATGAGTCTGCTGAGTGCGGGTCAGGCGCTCGTACACCTGTTCATTGACGGCCGCCGCAGTGGCTTTCCACCACGCTTCGGGAGAGGCTTTCTGTTCGCTTGTTCCCAAGGTAGAACGCAGGTGACGCACGATACTCGCCTTGAGCTGATCTTTATCCAGTTGGAGATCCTGGTCTGTCTTCTTCTTGGTAGCCATAAACCATATTCCTTCGTTACAAATAAAATTGTTATCCCGCTTGCGGGACCGGCGCTGTTGTTATCTCAAAATATGTACCGGCGTGAGAATACTAACTAAAGCGGCAGAATTAAAAGTTAACGCAAGTCACACTTTAACCGATAAAAACAGCCTAAAAAGCTTGAAAACCCTTTCCTTTAATTGATCGCACAAAAACAAACATTCCCTTTATTATCATAAGCTTAATGAAACAATAAAAATATTCTGGCATGAATAGGTTTTCAGAGATTGCCAAGCCTTGAAAATCCCTGAAAATAGGCAGCAAGACGGCACATTGAAACCGGTTTCAATGTGCCTGAAAAATTACCGTATAAATATGAAGCAATCATTGCACCCTTAAAGATGTGCTTTGAACTGATTGCTCAATGGATCGTAATGGTACCCAATCTGATCCAGACGTCCTGCCAGCTGCTCTTCACTCATATCGTAATAGGCCAGCAACTCCTCCAACCCGTCACACTCAAGCCTTAGCTTCTCATTGATGATGCCCAGCAAGATGTTGGCATCAAGACGTTGCAAGGTACTGATATCCATGGCGGCACCTCCTGTAAATGACCTGTATAACCATGGGCGGTTACGCAAGGTTTGTCCATAGTACGAAAAACACCCAACCAGCTTTATATTTAATAGTGTTTAAAAACATAACCTTACTAACGACACATGCCAACACCATCACATTTTTCAGCAAAAACACCTTGTCACTGCCACAGGATAGAACTACTGTATGCACATACAGCTTGGATATTCATACAGGAACCCCATATATGAACCAGCCCCTGCACTCACTGCCCTTTGCGATGAATCGTGTCATGAGCAAGCCCTGGCCAACCAGAACCGCCTGCAAAGCGGAGTTGGCTCATTATGGTGTGACTATCCAGTCTGATGATCAGTTTCTGAGCGAGCTGACAAAGCTTGGGGAGGCTCATACCGGCTGGATCTTGCTGATCGCCCCGCCGGGACGCCCCACAGTCAGCCGTCTGGAAGAGCGAGGTATCGATCCCAAGAGAGTGCTGGTGGTACATAGCCCCAAAATCAAGAACTGGCAGCAAACCCTGGAGCGCAGTCTGGGCAATGGTCACTGCGCCGCCGTATTTACCTGGCTACCCGAGCAGATCGAGCTGGATCACGTCAAGCTGCAGCGACTGGGACAGCAATCTGGCGTGCTCACCCGCTTCTTTGGCGCGAAACGGACTAACCTCGGCACACCTCTGCTGGCCTATTCAGAGCAAGATATCTATCTCAATCATTAAGACAAAAAACGAACGCCTACGCAGGCTCTCCCGCGGGTCGCAGTGACAGAAGGGCGCAAACAATATGTGACCAGCGGCTTTATTTGAAAGACAAGCTTACAACAGCCTGACGGTAGGCATCGGAGATCATTTGACCCTGCTTGCAGCAAGCAGACAAACATCAAAAGATGTAACGGATAAAGAAGCAGAAAATAAAACCTGAACTGGACAATCATGCAGCCCAAGTATTCAAACCTGCGGGACTTCCTGCCCACCAGCGAACCCGTTTGAGTAATATGATGAGGCTGAAAGTCATTGCATTCATTTGAGCTGATCACGACAATTTGCCCACCGGAGTGACCCTCTCCTTGAAATACCGGGTAACAAGGGGTATAACCACGCGTTTTATCAGGTGTAATAAGTGAGCGGTATGATGCAAGCCCCCTTTTGGCAGACCAAGAGTCTGCAGCAGATGACTGAGTCCGAATGGGAATCCCTCTGCGATGGTTGCGGAAAATGCTGCCTCAACAAGCTGATCGATGAAGATACCGACGAACTGGTTTTCACCAATGTCGCCTGCAATTTGCTTAACACCAAGACCTGTCAGTGCTCTGATTACGCCAATCGTTTCAAAAAAGAGCCTGACTGTCTGCAGATCACCCATGACAAGATCGCCGAATATGACTGGCTCCCCTCAACTTGCGCATATCGCCTGCTGTCTGAAGGTAACGCTCTTCCAAAGTGGCATCCTCTGCTGACCGGCAGTCGTTCCGCGATGCATCAGGCTGGTCAATCCGTCCGTGGCAAAGTCATTCACGAGGATCAGGCCGGTGAATGGATCGATCACATCATCACCTGGGCCAGCTGACACGCTCAACCCGCTATTCTCCAGAGGCAAGGGCTGCACAATGTGCAGCCCTTGTTGTTTCTGCAAGCAGGGTTTGTAGCTTCACACATATCTGGCTGGCTAAACCAGACACCTCCCCGCTGCGTATGGAAAGGGAGAGGCAGAGGCAGAGGCAGAGGCAGAGGCAGAGGCAGAGGCAGAGGCAGAGGCAGAGGCAGAGGCAGAGGCAGAGGCAGAGGCAGAGGCAGAGGCAGAGGCAGAGAATGATTCCATAGTCACAGGCTTATGGGTATTGCTTGATACCCACGATGGCGCCTCTGTTCACCCCTTAAACCTGATCAGCTGTTCCACGAGCCATAGCAACACTGATGCAATGGCAGGCAAAGCAACCGCCTATCCCCTTAGAGCGATAATAAAGCATAATCGCATTACAGGCGGGGCCTAGGTCAATCCTAGTGAGCCCCTCCCCCTTAATCC